>JABLTI010000037.1 GCA_013166835.1 Promethearchaeati archaeon
TATTATATTTCATTGTAGCAAGATTACTACTAATACCTGTAGAAAGAAAAGCAAAAAAACAAGGATTATCTATACTCTAATTCTTGTTTTCAATTATTTTTTTTTCTATTACATTATTGTCATTTGTCCTCGAGGTAATAAGAGGAAGAATAATAGAAACGATTGTAAAAGCGCTGTCAAGAATGGTTTCTTCCAGATTCTCTGCATTAGATTGCCAACTAAGATGATTGCTGAGAGAATCATTAGATCATTAAGGGCATCAACAAGGTAAATGATTGTTCCACTAAATAAGATATACAAACTACCAATAATAAACGGTGCAAGGAATGCTATTGAATTTAGTTTTGTGTGGTAATTTTTAACCTCAGAATAATTGCGAATGAGTTTTGTTTCTATTTGTAAGAAGTAGAAACCTGGTACTGCTAAAACTGTAAAGATAACTAACCAGAGAAGTCGAATATTCATAGACGAGCTAATGAAATAGGTAAAAACAGCTGTAATGATTCCAAAAACTACTAATCCGAATAGTATTATTCGCCAATTCATGTTTTCTTTTATCTGTTTTATTTTTGGGCGCCATTTACCTACTAAACCTGGCATTTTATCTATGGAATAAAGAATTAACATCATGAAACCGTATCCAGAAATCGGACAAATAAATAGTAAAGTGAAGTATGGAATGCCGTTCGGTAAATTTGCAAGATTTAGTGCTAGTATAAGTGCGATAACTGCAGCACCCAACCAAATTAAGAGTTTATACCCAATAAATTTCCTTATATTAGTAATTGCTAATTCTGGAGTTTCGGATTGTTGATCTGCTACTTCTTTCTCTTCTTTTACAACTACAGAAAGCTCTTTTTGTTTTAGGGTTAATAATTTGGTTCCAAAAATTAATGCCACAAAAATTCCACCAAGTTCCATTAAGAGAAGCCATATGCGGAAATCTAGGAAGTCAAATGTTATAAGCCATTGTTTATATTCTTCCGGTGTTATAAGTGGATTTGATGGATGTTTATCTTGAACTATTCTTTCAATCCAATTCGCTATCCTCTTAACAGATCTCATACTCATAGTTTCGTGTGTATGAGTCAAGTATTTTAGAATAGTAATTTCTTTAACTAATCCTTCTGGTGTTAATCGATAGGTTGATTGAGGTTTGATAATATCGGTCTCATTTGATAGTTTATAATAGAGATTCATTGCTTCTGGTGGTGGTGCAACATCTTCCCATGCACCAGTTACAATTAAGATGTTTGTTAGAGGATTTGTTGGTCCTAATTCATCTACCCAACTTAATGTTTCATTATTATCACTTACATGTAGTGCTGGTCCAATCAAAATGCAACCATTAACAGGATTGCTGTCAATAGTAGTAGATTTCATAACACCACGTGCTCCCATGCTGTGTCCGAGCATGAAAATCTCAGAATCCTCAAGACCAGAAACTTCTTTGAATTCGGTTTTTGCTCTAAGAACCTGTAAAGCTAGTTCATTGGCACTATTATTCCCGGATGGAATTAATCCAGATGATCTGCCATGACCGGAGAAATCTGTTCCAAAAACATGGAATCCTTGCTGAGAAAATTGCGAAGTGTACAAATCAAAAGATGTTTGATCATTACCCATTCCGTGAAATATCATGACTCCAAAATTCCTGTCTCCTGGATAGTATTTGTTAAAAATTGAGTTTCCTTTAATATCTGTAAAAATTATTGTTTGATTATCTCTTAAACGATAATCTGAAATTACTTGTGTTGTTATCGGGAGAACACACATGACTACTCCGAAAATCACAAGAAATTTGTACAAATCCTCTTTTTCTTTAAACCAACTCATTTCCTCATCACAGTATAATTGCTACCTATAGAACTAATAAATTATTTTGTTAAATTTCCAAGAGCTAAGCTTCTTTTATAATAGCTAGAAGTTGTTTATTTCTTGGGTTTAACAATGGATTCTGAGAAAAACTGGTTAGACGTTCCTGCTCCAGATAAATGGATGTCAGGTTGGGATAATTACCACAAGAAAATTTTAGAAGGTTCTGTAGAAGTTCTCAAAGATCTCACACTTATTACTCCACCTGTTCAAGTAATAGGTATGAGTATTTATGGGAAAGGTAAGGGTTTACAAGCCCTTGATCTTGGTTGTGGAGATGGTCGCTATGCTTGTTTTTTAGCAAAACAAGGTTGTGAAGTCTTAGCAGTTGATGCACTAGAAAGTGCAGTAGAAATAACTAACAAAAGAGCAAAAGCACTTGGATTTGAAAAACAAATCAGAACAGAATTGAAGAATATACAAGATTTTCATTTAAAACCAGAAAGCTTTGATATTATTATTGCTATGCAGATTCTTCAGTATTTATTTGATAAAGCTATACCAAAATTGAAAGAAATAGCTGCTGCAATAAAACCTGGAGGATATGTTGCTTATTCAGGAAATATCTTACCTCATTTTGAGACTGATCCTCCAATGACATTCATCAATGAAAAGGAATTAAGAGAGTTATTTGAAGGTTGGACATTCATGAGTGTAGGTCAGGATGAGAGACTTCTCAGGCCAGGAGATTTGAGAGGATACATTTGGTTAGTAGCAAGAAAACCAACAGATGAAGAGAAAGAAGAAGAGAAAAGCTAGAACTTCTTAGAAGTTTCGATGAAACCAGCTTGTAAGCATGAGAGTAAGAGTTGTATTCCATCAGATAATTCCAAAAGTGTTTTGCTTTCAAAATCTCTTTTTTGGAGAATCCTAATTTCTTCAAATAGTTCTGGGTGAAATTGTAGGGTATAATCTCTCTTTACAATTCCAGTATTTGGATTGTAATAATAGACAACTAATCCTGCTATTTCAGTTAGTATATCTAGTTTATCTTCTTCTATACTATAAGCAGTTGAACTTGGTATTTCTATTCCTATAGGCAAGTTGGCAATTTCACTTAACTGTGATTCTTTTTGTAGTACTTTGTAATGTGCTCTCGAGAAATTAGCTAAAAGACTTAATGCCCAGTTTAGAAACAAAATTGCTGCTTCATTTACTTCGTCGCCATGAAGCATTGCTATGTCTAGTGTTTCCAATTCGTAGAAATCCTCAAGTAAACCTACATGCATTTTGGCAATTTTTTGATATGCTTTTAGTAATTCATCTGGAACAATATTCTTTGAAGGCTTGTAAAGAAGTAATTTCTTTAAACCAATTTCAGGAAGTTCATTTAGTTTCACAGCAAAGTATTGATCATTATAATTTGTAGCAATGACTTCTTGGTTTCTTTTCTTAACAATGATATTAGTTCCAATTGAGTCAATTTTTTCAATTATCTCGAGGAAGTGCTCTTTTGCCTTAACATTATATTTCTCTAGTAATTGTCCGATTTTTTTCTTGTCTTTGACTAATTGCACTACATATTCTCGTAGCATTTCAGCATATCCTTGATGTCCTAAACACAGAAAAAGTGCTGGATTTGATCCTGCTTTATTTCTTGAAAACATGATTTTTCTAAGCAAATGAAGATAATCTCTCTTAGGTAAATTACCATTAGACACCTGGTCAAAACTTTTAGAATCATATAATGATTGCCTTCCACCTTCAACAATAACATACCTGAAGGATCTGAGAAAATCACCAAATGTTTCTTTATTACATAATTGTTCTATTTTCTCGAGTAACTGCTGATAATTAATTTCAGATAACTCGAGAACAACAATATTCCAATCTAGTAGCTCATTTGTTATAGTTGCTAGATTTTTGGCTGCATCCACAAGTTCTCCCCATTTATTTGCTCCGACTACAGTGTCCGGCTTTAATATTATTGCCCATTTATTTCTCTTATCTGGGTTTTTGAAGTATTTTTCGAATGCTAATTCAAAAGCTTCTATCGAACGAATTGTTATTTGTTGTGTTTGTTTTCTCTCAAGAAAAGTAATGATTTTATGAAGGCCCATTTCAAAAGGTAAATTAAAGAATGGATCTTTTAAGGGGATCTGATATTTTATTAATTCTTCATATTTCTTCCTACTAGAATATGACCTGAAATCAACACCAGATAGAAATGCAATTTTTATAAATATACTATGTGGTATTTTGTGTTTTTTCGCTACCTTTTCGATTTCTTTTTTATGACCTAACAGATATGATAACTTTATTTGACAATGAGCAATGCTGAAATCTCCAGCTGGAATAGCTCCTAATCTAATTGGTTCCCAAGCATTTTGATAGATGAAATCTTGCGTTCCGAAAGGAGTGTGGGAAGCAATAACAACTACTTTACCATCTTTTATCGCTTTTTCAATTGCAGGTAGCGGAGAGAATCCCGATTCTTTATCTATGTTTATCGTTCCACTGCCAAAAGCATTCAAAATGATACCATCAGCCTTTTCAAAAGCTTCAAAGTAATCTTGCTCTGTCATTAAAGGTGATGTGGAAATTATCTGAATTCTCGGATTGAAATTATCATCACAGAAAGTTGTATAGTTGGCTTTTTGGCATTCTTCAGCAATTTTTCTTGCAATTGATTTCCAAGATTCAAGAATCATATCTGAAGAATCAACAGCCATTAGAGAAATTGGAATGAATTCATTATAAAATGGTTTGAATTTTTCAGTAATAAAATCAGTAATAAGATTGCCAGTAGGAGTTAGGAAACCTTCTTCTGATTCCTCAGATTCAATAGTACCGCCTGTCCTAATTAAGAATAATTTATCCAATTTTCGATTAAGATTTAGTGGATAAGCTCTCCCTCGAATGATGATTTCATCAAGGGCTATTTTCGCAAGTTCCTCTCCTCTAAAGGCATCTGGAGACCACTTATCAAATTTCCACAAGGCATCTTGGAAAGCCGCTTGACCATTATTGAAAACAACGAATATTTCTGGTCCAGTCAATTGGGTCAATAATTTAACTGAGTTTTCGACATTCGGATAAACGTCTGAGGAAGAAAATTTGAAACTTAAAGGCACTTGTGATCCTGTGATGGCTACATTTGAAGGTAGATTCTTCAACATATATCTAATAGCACTCAAGCCCCAAGACATAGTATCTGTTCCATGAGTGACAAGAAAACCTAATTTCAGTGAGTGTTTAGGAATCATAGCAATAACCCTTCATTAAAAGATAAACTATCTATGAGTTATTTACAGTTTCCCTTGCAGTTATTTTATTATTTCTTCTTTAAGATGTAACTTACAAGATTACTAATAACGATTGCATAAGCAATAGATTGAATCGTGAGAATTTCTGTTCCCCCAACTTTCCCAAAAGTAAGTTTTAAGATACTGTCTTTTAATTCCATATTTTGTATAAACTTTATCGCTCTAGCCCAAACACGCCCATCATCAGCGCTAATCAATAATCGGGTTTCAGTTATGAAACAATCACAAGGTGTTTTACTATCAAATGCTCCGGAAATATTTTCAGCCGTACCCCAAAAGAGTACTTTTTCGGTTTTCCAATCATAACCAGGAATAACTAATTTGATTTTATCAACTAAACTCATAATTGCTGTTTCACGAATGATTCTTACTCCACTATCCTTAGAAATTTCTTCTTTTGTTTCAAGTTTGGTCTTTTCAACCATTCCAAGGATTTGTTGCATAATATTGTTAGAGAATTTAATCATAAACAAAGATCCATTGCTACCTCGAATAAAATAGGAATCAACAGGTCCTAAAATAAAAGCTAATGGTGCGGAACTAGAAATTGTTTGAATCTCACATTTCTTTTTAGATAAGATTTTTCGCAAATCCATAGCAATTTCTAATCCATTGTCTATCCAAGACTCATAAAATTCTCCATCCTCTATCATCTCAAGTAAAGAACTAGTATTACTAAAAATCACAATTGGTGGGTCAGATGATTTCCCTAATTGATCTTCTTGAAGAACTTTAATTTCCTTCTTCACACCATCAATGGCACTTACAATATTAGAAATGGCATTATCGATAGTGTTCTCAGGAGGTAAGGCTTTGAATAACATTCCTTTATCTGAAGGAACTTTGGACATGAACCCAAGTTCAACTAAACCATCTAATACCTCATAAACTTTGGATCTTGGAACACCGGATTCTTTTGCGATAAGATAAGCACTCGCGTCTCCTAAAACTACACTCGCTATATACACTTGTGCTTGATATTTTTGCAATCCTATTCTTGTGAGACCCTCAACTAGTTTTTCATCGATTTGCATTTTTACCACTAATCATGTTCTTTCCTTCGAAAGGAATTCTTTAAATATAATATATTCGCATACATATTTAAAGGTCACTACTCAAGTAGTAACTAACAGTATTTATTGATTATGGTAACTATCAAGAGGAGAACGAACAAAAAATGATAAACAGAAAAAAATACTTCATTGATTTCGCAGGTTTTATGATATTTCTAATAGTTGGAAGCTTAATCGTTGGAGGAATTGAAGGGATAAATATTGGACGAAATGTAAAATCCTTTAATACATATAATGAAGAAATTGCTCCTGGGGATTACATTCTCTTCAATTTTGAAATCAATGAAGGAGCAAGATTGTATATATATTTTGATGCTGAGAACTTGAGCATTTATAATAATGATGCTGATGTGATTTTCTCAATCATGCGTGAACATGATTTTGAACTCTGGGTAGCTGCAAATAGTACAGAACCAGGGATCTTGAATTCCACAATATATTATGATGATTCGAGTGTTGAAGTAAACAATCTTCAAGTACCTTATGATGGAACCTATTATTTTATAATTTACAATCCAAATCCGTATGATGTTGAAGTTAGAATTGAGGTCACAATAATCCCATGGGGTCACATAATTGCTGCTGGAATTATGGCTATATTATTATTAGTTGGATTAACAGGTCTTGGAACAAGACTTATTCATGTTGCTGTTTACAATGCTAGACAAGAAAAAAGAGCAAGAAGAGGTATTACTGAAGAACCTCAAGTATCTGAGCAATCTGCAACAAACAAAAAAGACGGTGTTTTCTGTCAATCTTGTGGTGCACCGTTAACACCTAAAGATACCCGATACTGCCCACAATGTGGAGCTTCGATCTAAAGCTCATTATAATTGGTCTGGAATATCCCTCAAAAAAATTAAGAAAAGATGAAGAGAATCTCAGGTAAGAACCAACTACTTTTTCCCTCTTGCCTGGTTTTTCTCTTACTATTATTTTTATTATTTTAACCAAAGCATTGCTTTAATATCTCTTCTATAACCTTAACGAATTCTTTAGAATTATCTTTTAAAATGAAAGCCTTTGCTCCAGCTTCAATGCATTGATCCTTTATATCGAACATTCCTGATCCAGAAACACAGACCATGGGTATATCTACTTCTTTCTTTTTTATTAGACTAATTGCATCTAAAGCAGTCATAGATGGTAGAGCATTATCAATAATTATTACATCCCAGTTCTCTTTTTTCAGTATCTCCCCTAATTCAGGTTTTGATTCAACTCTATTATATTGGATATTTTGACAGATACTTTTCAGATGATGAGTCATTAAGACCGCATCATTCTCTGAATCTTCAATGTAAAGTATTTTTAATTTCTCAAACACATTTACTCACTACACTTTGTTTTTGGTTTCTGATTTAAAACTAACCAGTAAAGACCTAGTTGTCTAACAGCTTCTACAAATTGATCGAAATCCATTGGTTTGGTGATGTAGGAATTTGCTCCTAAACAATAGCTTTTCACAATATCATTTTCCTCTTTTGAAGTTGTCAATATAACTACAGGCAAATGCTTGGTTCGAAGGTCTCCCCGGATTATCTTCAACACTTCTAGCCCATCTATTTTAGGCATTTTAATATCAAGGAGGATTACCTCAGGCATTATACTAGTATCTCTTCCTTCATATTTCCCTTCTGCAAATAAATAATCTAAGGTTTCTTGTCCATCTTTTACAACGATTAGTTCATTAGCAATAGTGCTCTTCTTGAATGCTCTTTGTGTAAGCAATACATCATCAGGATTGTCTTCAGCTAGGAGTATTAGTTTTTTCATTGCCATCACATTATTATTTCTTCATCTGTATGTTCTTTTGGTAGTGTGAAGTAGAAAGTTGCCCCTTTTCCTACTTCGCTTTCAGCCCAGATACGACCACCATGTCGATTAACAATTCTTTGAACTATTGCTAATCCAATACCAGTACCTTTGAATTCTGTATAAGTGTGTAGTCTTTGAAATACTGCAAATAGCTTATCTGCATAAGCAGCATCAAAACCTACACCATCATCTTGAATATAGTATACTTCTTCGTTATTTATGATTTTTCTGCCAAAATCAATTCTTGCTTTCTGTTTCTTAGAGGTGAATTTCCAAGCATTACCCAAGAGATTCTCCATTATTGTTCTAATTAGGGTTGAATCACCTAAAACCTTGACATTGTCTTCCACTTTTACTTTTACCTTACGATCAGGTTCATTCTCTTGGAATTCAGAAATAATATTATTAGCTAGTTCACTGAGATTAATTTCTCTTAAATCCATGTCTTTACGTGTTAAACGAGAAAGAGACAATATATCGTCAATTAAATTACTCATACGTTTACAAGCAGATCTAACTCGAGTTAAATAGTCCTTTCCAGTTTCATCCAGTTGATTTGTGTAATCCTCCAGTAATGCTTGACTAAAACCATCAATGCTTCTTAATGGAGTACGCAAATCATGTGAAACTGAATAAGAAAATGCTTCTAATTCTTTATTCACACTCAATAATTGAGATGTTCTTTGTTGTACACGAAGTTCTAGTTCTTCATTTAATTCTCTTAATTCTTTTTCTACTTGTGTTCTTCTTATTGCAGTTGCTAATAATCTAATGATGTTCTCAAAGAATATGACATCATCTTGTGGAATTTCCTTCGTTTTATAGGAAGCTAAATTTAGTGTACCAATAAGTTCATTGTTATCTGATATAATTGGAAATGCAACCAAGCTTCTTATTTTCAACCTTCTTGTTCTTTCGAGTAATCTTTCTTCTAGTTCTGAATCTTCAATGTTAGAAATGAAAAATGATTTTCTATCTCGAGCAACTTTAGAAATAAGAAAATCTTTATCACTAATATGAACTGGTTTCGGATCTCCACCTAGTAAATTCGTTAAACCAAATTCTGAACTTAATACTAACATGCTAGATGTTTTGTCATACAACCTAATAGAACCTATGTCAAATTCATAGAGATCCATTAAAGATCTAATCATTTTTTCATTAAGTTCTACTATATCCTTTGAAAACAAAGCTATTTCTGCCACTAATTTAAAAACAAGTCTTTCTCTTATTAGTGAATCTTCAGCTATTTTCCCATCAGTTAAATCTGAAGTTGCAATATACAAATTGTAAGATTCACCATCTCCATAAGCAACATAGACTTTATTTCGAACAAATCTTTTTGTTCCATCATAACGATTAATCCAAAAATCACTTACAGTTATTGATCTTTGTTCTGAGCTTAGTTCTTTTGCTTCTTCATGATACCTGTTCTTTTCTTTATCTTGTATCATATCAACATAATTACTCATTTTCATATATTCTTCTCTTGGATAACCATAAATCTCAAGTACTCTCTCATTTGCATAAACAATTATATTATTTTCAACAATAGTAATACCATCAAGTGATGTATCAACTGTTTTTTTAAATCTCTCCTCGCTGTCCTTTAGATTTTCTAAAACCTGTAAATGTTCAATTGCAGTTCCAATTATGTTGGTAATTGTGTCAAAGAAGGTTTTATCTTGTTCAGACAAATTAGTTATTTTTCTTGAGCCAAGTTGCATCATCCCCAGAAGCTCATTAGCTGCGTTTACTATTGGCCAAGAAATGTATGTTTGGTATTTATGCTTCTTAACTAAAGAAAAATTCTTCAGGAAATCATCTTTTTGGGCATCTAAAACAAATATCTTTCTTCTATTCTTTGCGAATCTAGCTATTGGATATTTCTCATCATCAATACTAATTGGTGTGATCATATACTCTTCATCTTGGACGATACCATAACTAGCAAATGGGAGTAGTTTTTTTTCTTTCTTATCAAAAAAGCGGATTGTTCCAGAATCGACATCAAGAATTTTAATAATCCCTTCTAAGATTTGTTCACAGAGATCTTTGACAGAAAGATTATTTGCAGTTGCTTCGGATATTAATTCTAAAATTGATCTTTCTCGACTTAGAGCAAGCTGAGCATTTTTTTGTTCGGAAATGTCAACAACCATTGCAGCATAGACTACTTCATCTCGAATTTCGATTGGTGTTATGCTAATAGATAACCATTTAGTTTTACCAGTTCTTGTTTTTAGGTTAAATTCTCTAATTGTAGGTGATTCTGATTCCACAAAATATTCACTTTGGAATAGTTTCAATATATCCTCAGTATCATCATTGGAATGATCAACCAAATACTCAAATGCATTCGTTTGAAGCATTGTTTCTAATGGATATTCAGTTATTTTTTCCATTTGTTTATTCGCAAAAAGAATTTCCCCTTGTTTTGTGAACAATAATACTCCCGTTAATGATTGCTCAGCAAAAGCACGTAATCTTTCTTCACTTTCTCTTCTAGCTTCTTCTGCAATTAAACGTTCTATAGCATTAGTTAGAGTTCCAGTAATTGTTTCAAAAACTATTTGATCTTCTTCAGGAATTTCTTTTGGTACATGTGCTGCTAGCTGAAGAATGCCAAGGAGCTCATTTTTAGCATTAAGTATTGGCCAAGTTATAACAGCTCCAAGATTAATCTGTTTTAATCTTTCAATATACTCCTGTGCAATGTCGTGTTTTATAATATCAGGAGCAAAAATTGCTGTTTTCGTTCGGGCAACTAAAGCGTTAATATAATCAGGACTATCAATTGGGATAGATTGAATCTCTTGACCTGTTATAGTTTCAACCTGAACATTAGCAACAGGTTCAAGGAGTTTTTCTTCTTCATTATATAATCTTATCGAACCAACATCAAAACCTAAGGTTTCAATTAGACCATTAAGAATCCATTGACACAATTCAGGAAGCGTTGTTGCTTCTGCAGCTGCGTCTGCTATTATTTGGAATGCTTTTCGTTCGTTTCTTAATGAATCCTCTGCTTTTTTACTATCAGTTGTATCGAGAATTATTCCTTGAAAGTGAGTTACATTTCCTTCGGAATCTCGACGAATAGCATTATAATTATAAATCCAACGAGCATCTCCATTTTTTGAGAGAATTCTATATTCCATCACATATTCGCGACAATCTTTGTTCTGTAAGTATTCTTGTTCTTCATCTATTACCTTTTGTAAGTCACTAGGATGAATGATATCAGCAAAAAGTAATTTTTCAGAGTAAAATTCCTCAGGAGAATAACCAAAGAGAGCAACATTATCTGAAACAAACTCAACCGGCCATCCTTTGGCGTTTCTCCAAAGGAAAACCACTGCAGGACTTAGATTAATTGTTCTATCTAGTTCCTCTCGTTCATTATAAGCTCTTATTAATGACTCTTCTGTTTTCTTTTGATCTGTGGTATCTAGAATAATTCCGTGAAAATGGGTTATATTTCCCGCTTCATCTCTTCTGATAGAAGTATAATCAAAAGTCCAACGAATATCTCCAGTTTTTGTTATTATCCTATATTCTTGAGTAAATGTTTGTCGATTCTTATCTTTACTAAACTCCTCAACTTCTTTTGCTACCCTTTCTAAATCCTCAGGATAAACTATTTCACTATAAGGAACAGCACCTGAATAGAAATCCTCAGGAGTATACCCAAATACTCCTACATTGTCTGAAGCATATTCAACAGGCCAGCCTTCTGCGTTTCTCCACAGAAAAACAATAGCAGGACTTAGATTTATTATTGTATCAAGTTCTTCTCGTTCATAATAAGCTTCGATTAATGATTCTTCTTGTTTCTTTCGTTCTGTAATATCTAAGATTATTCCATGGTAATGTGTTATATCACCATTGATATCCTTTCTTGGTGTAGAATACTCTAACACCCATTTTATTTCACCTGATTTTGTTCTAATACGATAATCAATTGGAAATTCATATGGATATTCTTTCTGTGAATAAAGATCTATTTCTACGTTTTCTACTCGAACATCCTCTTCAAAAATTAAGTCACGATATGAGATTTTTCCTGAATAGAAATCCTCTGGTGAGTAACCTAAAATATGAACATTATTTGTAACATAATCAACAGGCCAGCCCTTTTCATTTCTCCAAAGAAAAATGATTGCGGGGCTCATTTCTATGATTTGATTAATTTCTTTTCTCTCATGGAAGGCTTTTTCTAGAGCTTTTTCTGCATTAAATCTTTCAAGAGCATTTGCAAGCATAATAGTAATAGATTCGAAAAGTGATCTGTCTTCATCAGGTATTGATTTCGGATTTCTGGCGGAAAGTTGTAAAGCACCTAAAATGTTTTTATCCTTATCTAGAATTGGCCAAGAAATTAGCGCCTTAATATTAAACAATTCCAAACGTGATTTATATTTCTTCAATTCAGGGATTTTCGACACATCAGGAGCAAAAAGTGGTTCTCTTGTAATTATAGCTTGGGAAATAATATACTGATCATCAGTAAGCTTCATAGGCCTTAATTCACTAATTTTATCTTGTGGGAGACCTAATACTGCAAGAGGTGTTAATAGCTCTTTTTCTAGATCAAAAATTCTTAAAGTCCCAATATCAAAATCTAGATGCTCTAACAAGTCACTTAGAACTTTATTACAAAATTCTGGAACATCTGTAGTTTGAATTGCTGCATTAGCAATTTTTTGGAAAATAAGTCTATCTCTTTCTAAATTCAGTTCTGCATGTTTTCTAATAGTAATATCTCTAACAATACTCTGAATAAGAGTTCTTTTGCTTATAGGATCTTCAACCAAAGATAAATTTACTTCTCCATGGAAGATCTCTCCAGAATTTTTCCTAAATTTCCTTACATAAACTGGAAGTATTTTGCCTTTTTTCAATTCTTCGAGTTTTTCCAAGCTATCTGAACTTTCCTCTTCAAAAATAAAAGAACTAGCAGAAAGCTTGTGAATATCTTCAAGTTTGAATCCAAAGAGCTCAGTTGCTTTTTGATTAGCTATCCGATAAACTCTAGTTTCTAGATCCATTAGAATTATGGCATCATTTGTTTTTTCGAAGAGAGAGTTGAACCTACTTTGCAATGCTTCAAGCTCTTTTTTTGTTTTTTCTAATTCTTTATGAGAGTTTTTCTTTTCCTCACTGTCATTTGATTTTTTCTTAGGAATATTTTTCTTAAATGACTTATCGGAGGTTTCTTTCATCAAACTAGACACTCGAGGAACAATACGATAGGGTGAACACAATTATATTTATTATGTTGCAGCTTTATTTTTATAAACAGTTATATTAACATAATCAAAACTTCGTAAAGACTAAAACAGAATTTCTTTTTTTTGATTTGAACAATAATTAAGAATTTAACGAATAACAAATCATATTATTTATAGTATCCCTAATGGATCATCATCAGTTAAATCTTGATAGGGTTTTAGGAGTGCTTGGATCAATAAAACAATCCCTATGAGAATGTAAAGACTGAAAATACCTAGTGCTCCGTAAAATCCGTAATAATACAATATCGTATCATAAATGAAATAACTCATGAGATTATTTACAAATGTCATATAGAGAAGAGTTCCTCCTAAACTAACTACTCCACCAATTAACATCATGGCTGCACTAATTCTTCTATCCTCTCTTAAAGGATTAATTACTTTATATACTCCAGCAACAAGGAATATACAAGTACCACCAATAATTAATGCTAGAATGTATTGACTGTATTTTACCTCGGTAAATTCCCAGTAACTACTATCAGTTTCTGTAGTAATCTTTTCATCCGGTGGTAATTCTACGATTTTCACTCTACCGTTGAAGTAAATCCAAATGTGGCCCTCTTCAGAACCAAACTTCTCTTCTGGCAAAGACATAACCATGAATGGAACAAATGCTACGAAAAGCAGACCGACTATTCCTAAGATTGTTAGTGGGATAGAAAGTTTTCTCATTTAGACACCCAGTTATAATTCCTTTTCTCACTTGTTTTACTTTAATTTTCTTACAAATACTATTATTTGTATTTTTTCAAAAGCTTTAGAAACAATCAATTTAACGCGTAATATGGATATATGATAATAGATGTTACTTAACTTTTTATTTCAGCATCCTTTCTCTTTAACTAGATCTCAAAGGATGTGCTGGTGTGTTAGAAGAAGAAATTAGTTTATTTAGAGGTTTTATGGAAATAGAAGAGAGATCTATTCATACTATAAGACAGTATCTTGATATTCTTAATTGGTTTGAATCTTTTTTGCAAGAAAAAGACATTAATTTTAAAGAATTAACTGAAAATGACATTGTAAAATTTCAGTTGTGGATAAAGAATAAACATCTTGTTAATCAGTTCTTGAGGATTTACAGGAAGCCACCAACAAAGTCTGAGCTTATAGAATTTTCAAAGACAACTAAAAGATTAGATGGAAAAAGTCTCTATAAATACTTGACAACAATAAAGAAATTTCTAGAAGTGAATAATAAGCAATTAAATTGGACAAGAATTCCAACCCCCAAATATGATGAAAATTTTAATCCAGAAGTATTGTCACCAAGTGAAATCCAAAAAATAGCTCAAACAGCAAGTAGATATTGTACTTTTCAACATACAACAGTAAGTTCAGATGATTGTATAAAATGTAAGAAATATAGAAAGCCGAAAAGCTATAAATCCTCTGCACAAAGATCTTACCCAGAAATATGCTTTTATTTTGATGGATTAAAATTAAAATCCATGATTCTGCTTGCTTATGAAGCTGCTTTGAGAACTGATGAGTTATGCAACCTTAAATTTAAGCATTTAAATTTAGATTTGAAAGAAGTATTCATTGAGAAGCCATTAAAGCACTCACAACCTCAAGCAGTCCCAATTTCTAACAACTTGAACTCACTCTTAAAAGATTATTTAATGAATTACAAATACCTCAGTAAAGATGAAGATATTCTTTTTCCAACAAAAACAGGGAAAAAATATCATGCAAATAATTTCGCTACACATGTTTTTAGACCAATAGCAAAACTCGCCGGTTTCGATGTAAGATATTACACCCTACGACATAGTAGAGCAACAAATCTGATAAAACAAGGATTAGATATTGGTTGGGTAAGAAGGATAACTCGCCACAAAAATATCAACAATGTACTAAAGTACATCCACCTGTCTTCACAAGACATACGAAAGGAACTAGAGAAAAAAGAATTACTTTGAAATCATAACCACAGAGCCAAGGATTCCCAGGCAATTGCTAGTTTCTGTAATGAGTTTGAAAAGATGACTGAAGGAGCATAGACTTGTCTTTCCTCATCAAAAACAACCATTCCGCGATCAATTAAACGGTTTAAAATACGATAAAAACTTGCCTTTGAAATATGCTCTCTATTGCGCATAAACATGTCATACATTTGATTTTTGGTAATAGAACGATTACCAGTTACCAGACTCTTCAAAATCATAAGGGTAAGACCATATTCAGGGGAGTTCCTATCCCCAGTAGCAATAACTGCAACTATTTCTTCAAGTTTCATATCAGAACTGATTTTTTCAGCATCAAACACTATCTTTGATTTCTTAGACAAACAAACCCGCTCAGTCTTATTTTTATAAGACCTCCAATTTAAGGGTTTCTAGCTGGAAAATATTAAGGTGCTAAAAAGGTTAATCCCAACACTGTACATAAGTTTCATCATCCTTAGGCCAGATTTCAGGAGGATTAATGAAACCAATTTTTTCTTGTTTATTTAGCTCAGCAATGAAATCAAGGAATTCTTGTGGGACCTCGGGATCAGCAATACATTTGTGACCTATATCACAATACAAAATATCAACGAGTTTTTTCGATGGAATCTTGACTGGCTCACGACCGAAATAATGATAGAATTTCCTATCTGAGACTAAAACGAATTCACCGTGCAAATCATCTCGTTGCTGCTTCATCCATTCTTCTTCATTTTTAAAATTATCTTGAGAATGAGCTGAATAATGTTGAACGAATTCCCCTTCAGAGTCTAATTCATAGATATTATCTCCAATTCTAAATATCTCTTCATCAACAGAAAAATCAGGTCTTTTCAATTGAAAACGAGGATTTGTCCAATACTCATCGAAAGTAATTTTCTCAGTGATTTGCATAGCAAATAGAAGATAATGATCTTCTAGCTTTTCTGATTTTTCTTTTAAGCCAACAACCCAGTCTCCTACTTTGGCAATTTTTCTAATTAATGATTGATCTAAAGCGAGTGTACAATGATCCCAAAAAGGATTAGGAGTTAAACCACGATCATCTCTAACTACATACGAGTAAACCTTCAGTTTATTCACCAAGATAACAATAAAAAAAAAGAACATAAACATTTATCTCTAAAAAGTAAGAAAACACAACCCTTAACATTTATTTTCTATAGAATATCAGAAAGAGATATTCCAACTCAATAAAAATTTAAATGAGACACGAATATACGTCTCTCTTTTCTTTTTAAATTTGCATAAAACAAATTAATCTTCTTCAGGTTGTACCCCAACATTATAAACATAAAACCCAGTTTCACTATCCATAGCAATTAGTGGAAGTGCAGAAAAGAGGAAGGTGTTAGAAACAACTCGAGCATCTGGACGTAGCTCTTTCATAAGTTTTCCTTCTAATTTATCATTAGTATGTTGAAGAAGATAACAAAAAACAACATCAGCTTCACAAATATCTTTAGCAAAAAGATCGCCATATTTTACTTTTACTCTTCGACGCAACCCTAAAATGGTGATTAGAAATTGGCACCAAAGAAATCTAAATAAATCAATTTCTATTCCTACTGCTCGAGCTTTAAATCGTCGAGCTGCCATTATAATAACACGGCCATCTCCACAACCGAGATCATAAACTAGTTCACCAGGTTGTACATTTGCTATAGTAAGCATACTTTCAACTTTCTTCATACGTGTAGGCCAATAAGGTGCTCCTCTCCTATTAGGCCATGAAATAGAAACTAATGTGAGAATTCCTAGAATAATTACCCCTAGAGCAATCATAGATGGAATGCTTGGCATAAATTATAACCAGCTGATTTCTCTTTAATAATTTTTAGATTGGAAAATGAGAAAACTATTGTTAATGTCTAAGTATTACTTTAAGGGTAACTGTTAATTGCTGCAATCATTGATTTACACAAAGTATCATAAAGATTTGCGGAAAGACGAGTATACAGATCATAATCATGAACTCTTACAACATCATTCCAAGAACCCATGCCACCAAAAACCCAAGCATGATCACATGCGACTAGAATTTGTTCCGCTTCAGAAGTGAAACAACCTTCTGGCAAAAATCCTTTTTGCAATAATTTGATGGATTCCTCTTCTGATAAAATATTTAATGCTGTCTGAAAGACTTTTTCCCAATTGTCTAATTCACTCTTAATAGTAAAAGTAACTAAATCTTTTAGAATTTCTCGAAGATACAATCTAGCTTGATCTACTGTAGTTTTGGTGATTTTTGGAAGATCTATATCATTTATAGCTTGGTAATAATAAACCTTTAAATCTCCAAATTCCATTTGCCATTTTGTTTGCCAGATATCGCATTTATCACCCTTTTCAGCAATAATATTCCAGTGACTTCCTCCACCAACGAAAGCTGAACCTATATGATCTTCTAATCCTAAAACAGTTGAAGGCTGAAAAGAAAGATATAAGCGATTGACACTATTGTCTTTTAAGTAATTGAACCATAAATTTGGATTCTCTGCAAGAATTGTTTTTCTTGCAAGCAGATCTTTTGGTACTTTTTCAACAAACCTAATATTACCATAATGAAAACCTGCTGGGTGATTCTTATCAAAAGAAACTGGTTTACCTTGAAGACATGCGTTCCCATATGCAACCAAAGACATTATTTGAGCAATTTCATCCTTCATACTCATAAAGAATGAGTTCACATAATTAATATCTTTCCTTATATGAAAACAAAAATGAAGAATAGATTATCTTTTATTCTTAAGAATCATAATATCAACAAAATTAAATTTGTTAAAATGGTTTCAATAATGAAGCTTACATAAACTAAGAATTATTGGAAAAAGGAATAATAGCAAATGACAATTGTTATTCAGAAACTAGAGAGAAAAAACGAAGATGCCTTAATTGATATATGTTTTATCACTGGTGATAAATTTCTAAAGAAAACCTTTCCCAACCCTTATCTCTTCAGTTTATTTTGGTGTCTATATTATGTCAGGTATGAAACGAATAATTGTTTTGTAGTTTTTGATTTGAAAACAAAAAAGGTAGTTGGATATATTTTAAGTACCTTAAATACTGAAATTCAAGAAGAAGATTTCAAGGAGAAAATGGCTCCCATAATTAAACAAAAAATGAAAGAATTGCATATTAGATCATTAAGATCACGATTAGTAGCTCTCTTTGTAATGAATAAACCAAAAACAAAAAAACGAAAACGATTTCTAAATGAATATCCTGGTCATTTACACATAGACATCCTTCCTGATTACCAAAGACAAGGTTTCGGTCATAGATTAATGAATACTCTTGAATCCCATTTTAAAGAAAAGTGTGTAACTGGCTATCACCTAGAAGTTAGTTCAAATAATAAATTAGGAATTAGTTTCTACAGGAAATATGGTCTTGAGCTTATTAGTAAAAACAGGTTTTCACTTATTTTCGGAAAAAAACTGACAAAGTAATATTACTTTAAACTTCTAATCTTTGATTTCTATCATTACAACCAAATAAAAAACTTGATCTTCTATAGGTAAGGGATTAGCAATAATTCCGAATTTTAGTGAAACATGCTTCTTATTTCTCATAATAGTTAAAATAGCTTCACCTTCTTGTGTTTCGCCTGTTTCTTGGGTTTTCAAAACAGTTAAAACAGCCCCACAATATCTGCAATCTTCAGCAGTCCCACAACCGTAAATATGATCGTGGGCATGTATACAATCAATAAGTTCTCCGGGTCTTTGACCGAGACCATCTTCAAACCGCTTTTTCCCTATCATCTTTGTAAAAGCATAATTTGCAAAAACAACCTGTCTTTGCTTATTTACAATAACAACCATATTTGGCAGAACATTTAGAACTGGTAAAACTTTTCTTAGACCAAGTATCTTTATTGTCTGCAAGTAAACATCATCAATTTCTAATCTCTCTGCAGGTGCAAAGTGGGTTTCTAATTCAGTCAATATTTATACCAACTTGATTCTTATTCAACAAATTTTTACAAAATAATATTGACACTAATAAATATAAGTTAATTGATATAGTTTTTGATATCAATGATTGAGTTTGAAATGATTGCTGAATTCCTACGGAAACATCTTCATATTTTTTCTAATCCTTCTCATACCTTCATCAATCATACCTGGTCGATTATGAGTTGTTCCCCAAACAAAGTAAGGAACACATGTTCGACTGTAATAAAACTTCATTCTTCCTTCTAGCGATTTCTGCTTGGAATATTTGTAATTATCCAGAACTGCATTCAAGAATTCTGGTCCATCATCAAAGAACAACAAATCACATGCTGGGTCCCAAATTTTACAATCCTCAAAATCTATTGCCCCAGCTAATCGTTTAGTTTTAGGATCGATAAGAATGTTAGAGGTATCAAAATCACAGTGGGAGACTCTAGGTGAAAAAGAGAAATTATTCTCGTTATTTAGATAATCTTCAAAGATTTTTGTTAGCCATTCTTGTTGTTCTTGATCTAGATATTGATAGGCGATTTTTTTTGCTTCCTCATATCTTGTTTTCCATCGTAATTTATAGGATTGATTGAAATCAGAACTGCTACTCATTAATTCTTCTTGATCTGGAAAGGAGATTAGAAAATCCTTCATCAAAACATCTGAATGCAAACCAGAGAGGAATTTGCCTATTTCTGCACCAATCTTTTTCTTATGATTTGAGGATAAATGATCAGAAATAAAAACTAATGATTTTCCAGGTATTTTCTTATGTATGGAAAAAGGCATTTCTTCTGAATCATATAAATAAAGAATTTCTGGAATTAATAATGGCAATCGTTTCTGCAGAAAGCTAAGAATTTTAAATTCTCTTCTAAGCATTTCCAATCCTTTAGTATTACGGAATTCTCTGTCTGCAACTCGAAGAATATATTTCTGATTTATTTCAAAAACATTGTAGGTTCCATGATAAAAGAAATGAATTGATTTCGTTTGAATGTTTGGAAGAAATTTCTTTACAAAAGGTAGTATTTCTTCTACTGTAATATCTGCTGGATTCATTTCTTCATAGAATGCCATGTGTGGCAATTAGTATGGAAAAATAAAAACTTTGTTTTGATATTAGTCTCGGAGTATTTGTTATATTTTTCTATCTACTCAACGTAATCCCATAAGGCATCAACAATACTCCATTGATCGTTCTCTTTCAATAAATGAAGAAAATCAATGAATTTATCTGAAACAATTTTCACTGACGCCATATTTTTATCAATGTCCAGAATAGTAATATCTTTCTTACCTAAACTGGGATCAGGAAGTTTACCTCGACCTTCAGAAGTAATATTTATCATCGAAGGTTTATCAAGAGCCCAAATTTCCTCTGTTGAAACAAATCTTCGTTTTACTAATTTTTGATGTACTGCCTCTTCCATTCTTTTAGTATTTGCTTCGTACCATCCCTCAATATAGTTTAAAGCTGCTTTTCTAACAGCGTCCTCGTCCTTCATAACACTAGTAATTGGAAATTAAATTATAAAGTATAATGGTAAATCTTGATTACTAGATCTCTACTTTTTCCCTAAATTCTCTAGTATTGCAATACTCGTATTTATTCCTTTTAAGAACCAATCTACCATCATATTCTCATTTGGGGCGTGATTATCTTCATCAGGTTGAGCATAAGGAATAACATACAAGGGTTTTCCTGTCACTTTATACAGAGAGTAAAGAGGCAAACTTCCTCCAGCTAGTGGTATTTTTATTGGCTTTTCTTCAAATCCTTCCTCAATGGCTTTCTCTAATATCTGTGTCCATGGAAGCTCGAGAGAAGTGAACATAGGATAAAAACTCGAGCCAAATTTCAGTGTACATCTATCAATTATTGCTGCGAATCTCTCTGATTTGTGTCTTAGCTTTTCAAAGTGTGCCTGAATTAATTTCGTCATTTTTTCAGGTGTTTGATTTGGAACCAATCGCACATCTATTTCTACAATTGCTTCTTTTGGTATCATAGTTTTAGCGTTTTCTTGCACTTCTCCAGATTTGAAACCTCTAATATTGAAAGTTGGTCTAAACATCAATCTATGAGTTAAGGGTAAATCTTGTTCTCCTCCAAAATAGGTTATACCAAGTTGCTCTTTGTAGATCTCCGGATCTCTATTAAGTTCCTCAGCTGCTTTTATTGCTGCTTCAGTAGGAATAAAAACATCATCATAAAATCCTTCGATCAAACATTTACCATTTTCATCTCTCATGGTTCGAAGTAATCTTATAACATCCCAGACAGGATTTGGTTGGATTCCACCAAAATTGCCCGAATGCACATCTCCTTTAGCAGATTTTAGATGGATTTGTACTGTTTGAATTCCTCTCGCACCAAATTCAAGGACTGGCTTCCATGTGGGATCTGCAGGTCCATCTGATACAATTACTAAATCTACATTTTCAAAAAACTCGATTTTTGCTTTCAAAGCATCTTCAAGATATGGTGAACCTAATTCCTCTTCTCCATCAAAGATAAATTTAACCTTGGAACCTAACTGTTTATTCTTGTGAAGCCATTCTATTCCACATAAATTAGCAAAGAGCTGTCCCTTATTATCTCCTACACCTCTTGCATATATTCTCCCTTCTCTTATTTCTGGTTCAAATGGCGGAGAAACCCATTCATCCAGTGGTTCAGGAGGTTGAACATCATAGTGTCCATAATAAAGTAGAATTGGTTTTTTCTGTTCGGAATCAGAATTAATTTGAGGTTCCCATTCAGCAATAACCACAGGATTTCCTTTTGTTTCAACTATTTCAACATAATTTGCTGTTTGAGTTAATCGTTTTTCTAACCATTTTGCTGCTTTCTTAACTTCTTCTGCATCACGTGTGATACTAGGAATTCTCAAAAAATCAAACAAATCTTCAAGATACTTGTTTTTCTGATTCTGGAGCAATTCAAACTTTTTCATAAAATCACCTGGCATTTATTAGCTGGTTTATTCGTTCTTAAACATTTATCGGATAAAAAAAATTTCTATTTACCAGTTCAAGATTTTGGAATGATCAAATCATAAGCATAAATCTCTTGTTCTTCATCCTTTCCAATTAAGTGCAAATCTGAAAAAACAAACCGGTTTGAAACGACTCTTGCATGTGGTTGTAATTCTGCTAAAAGCTTTGATTCTAATTTATCATTTGTACTTTGTAAAAGAAAACAAATTATTATGTCTGCTTTGCTAAAATCCTCGTTAAAAAAATTACCTCGTATTACCTGAACTTTATCTTTTAAACCTAATACTCGAATGCGTAATTTACACCAAAGATAACGAATGGGATCAATTTCTATACCAATAGCTCTAGCATTAAACTCTCTAGCAGCAATTATTAGAACTCTTCCATCTCCACAACCAAGATCATATACTAGTTCATTTGATTTTATATTTGCCATAGAAAGCATTTTAATCACTTTTTCTTTGCTAGTAGGAGACCATGGTGCACCTTTGATGATAGACCAACTAAAGAACAAAAAAATTAGTAATCCAAGAACAACAAACGCTATCAAAAAATAATAAATTATTAACATTATACTCATTTTAGTATCATCATTTCACTTTAATTAGTTACTGTTAAAAAAGTGTAATCGTGCAGAAAGTATAATTAAGAGAATTTGTATGTCTTCTTTTAAGTGAGTAAGATGGAAGATTCTGAATGCCTTTTTTGTAAAATCGTAAGAAAAGAGGAATTTGCGGCGGTTCTGTATGAAGATGAAGATATCATAGCATTCATGGATATTAAACCGATTAATGAAGGACACTCTCTAATAGTAACTAAGAAACACGCTGTACTTGTTGATGAATTAGATGAGGAGCTTTACTTGAAGATGTTTCCAATTGGAAGGAAAATCGCTATGAAAATAAAAGAAATGTTTCCAGAAACTAAAGGTATTATGTATTTTATCGCTGATGGGGAGCATGCAGGACAAGAAGTGCCACATGTACATCTTCATATAATTCCAAGAAAACCAAATGATGGTTTCGATTTTACATTTGAACAAGCTTACTATGATAGATTACTCACAGAAGAAGAACGAACGAAAGTGAAGGATAAACTAATTCCTATTTAGAATTTGTAATTATTATATTAATATCTTAAACCAATTTCCTCTAATAGATGTAAACTCTTGTATATTATAGTAAAATATGTCTCTGGGTGATTTCATGGAGCTTCTCCTTTGGTTGGGTCCACTTGCTATCTCTATCGGTATTATTCTCACTCACATTTTGGGTGAATGGATTTCTGAGCATATGAGTAAGTGGCACCATCAACTTGAAAGCTTAGGTGCAGGATTAATGATTGGTATCATTTTTCTTGAGCTCCTACCTCAAATTACTATAGGAGAAAGTCATTTAGGTTTCTACATCTATATTCCTTTAGTGGTTGGTTTTACTATCATTGCTTTAGTTGAAAAAATCGTTTACAAGACAATTCTTAATAAAAATCCATCAACATCGAAAGTTACAAAACAATCTGATGAAACCAAAATCACTAATGATTTGGAATATGAAAAGAATCTTGCAGAAGTTGAATGCATTGTTCCTGAATATCATGCAGTTTTTGAAGGTGTTGCTTTAATCACCCATGGTCTTGTTTTGGGAATTCTTATTACTATTATCTTTAACGAAGAGACTTTCAATACTAGTTGGCTTCTCCTATTATTCGTTTTGCTACCTCTATTCATAAGATCATTTACACTAGCCTTTTCAGCTGAACAAATCCTTAGAGATATTCATGGTAGAAAGAAAAAGGTAATTCGATATTTGAGTTATCTAACTCCTTTTGTAGGAGCCTCTTTAGGGATAATATTTGTCTTTGTAGAAAGTTCCATTGCATTATTTACTATTTTTGCTCTTGTTCTAGGATTAGTTTTATTCTTAGTAGTAAGAGATATGATTCCTTTAGGAAAAAAGGGAAAACCAGTGTTCTTTCTCATTGGCATAATTATAACACTAGGAACTTTCCTCATTTCAGAGTTTCTAATACCTGTCTAAGCTAAATTATGTCCTACTGTGGTCCAATGTCTTTTCTTTCCAAAATTATTAAACCCAAAATAAAGAGTAAGGCAGTAATCGCTACCATTACTATTATACTTACAATCGGATTTATGTATCCTGTTTCTGGTAATAAGAAAGTTAATCCGTTTTCTGGATCAGCAGAACCAATGAATTCAGAGACATCTGAAAACATACTGACATAAGTACCAAAGAATAATCCAAAGTTTTGTTGGAAGAAGGGAATAGGCTGGAAACCAAAGAATCCTAAGAATGTAGTAAATATAAGACTCAGATTGTAACCAATATCAATTAAATACAGATGCCCTGATTCATAATATGTTGGAATAGCAACTCTAAAGATAATTCCTAAGAAATAAATGAAGATAATTAGAAACATAATTACTAGTACACTAATTACCATTCTTTTGTTTATTATTGAAAGAAATCCAAGTATTAAGCCTATAACTGC
>JABLTI010000238.1 GCA_013166835.1 Promethearchaeati archaeon
CGGCTCATTGAACTTGACAGGAGATAAGAAAACAACCGTAGGCATAAAATCCCCAGAGCTTACTGTGACACCAGAACAACAGAAAAAAATCGATGAGATGATTGAATCCTCAAGAAATAATGATGTTGTTTTCTGGAATCCAAGCATTACAAAGGAATTCTATGTCCCTGTAGAAGGAGGAGAAATCCGAGTAATTCATGTAAAACCTAAACAGGCTCTTAACAAAAGAGCAATTGTTTTGGTTCCTGGTTGGGGCGTCTTACAAGAAGGATTCAATATTCTCTGTGAAGTTCTAAATGATGAAATCGAGTTTTATTATATTGAAACTCGAGAGAAAAAAACAAGCAAAATCAAGCGAAGAAAAGTAGATATGTCCATTCAACGAATGGCAATTGACATTATGCAAGCAATTGACTACATGAAAATTGATAAAGACAATTATACAATAATTGGTCCGTGTTGGACCTCTACAATATTTCTCCAAGGAATCCTTGAGAATAATTTTGAAGCAAAATCTATCATTGCTTGGGATCCTATGCATAGGTTGTGGTTTAATAAATTCCTTCTAAAACTGGAACCTATAATTCCTGCTTTTGTAGTGGTACTATTGAAACCAATTCTTATGTTCTTCGCTTTCCTTGGTATGAAGGAAAAGGCACAGAAAGAAAGAAGCCAGAGATTTGTGAGAAACTCTGTAATGTGGAAATGGAAAAAAGCCGCATACAAAGTCAAAGATTTAGAATTATTTGGAACTCTGAAACCAATAACACAAGAAATCTTAGTGTTCAATGCAACAAAAGACAAAGTGCACGATCAAGAAAATTATCCAAAACTGGCAAAAGAAATGCCAAAGGGACGATTCTTTTTCTTAAATACAACTGAAGAAAAAAGAGAACGACTTTTGTGTGTCATCATCAAGGAATTCGCTAAAACGGATCTGAAGACAAACATCCCACCAATTTTAAGAGAGTTTGAGAAAGAATTGAAACGCTAAAAGTTTTTTGCTAACAGGAGAAAGAAAATGACAGAAGAAATAACAAATAAAGATATAAAAGAAACAGCTTTGGAGTCAAAGAAAACAGATAGAAGAAATTCCTTTTTGTGGTACAGTTACGACTTAGCTGATACCTTCTTTTCACAAGCAGTGATAAGCTTGGCATTTACACCTTTTGCTATGCTCCTTGGTGTAAGTAAATGGTCGTACATCGATACTTTCGTAATTGTTTCCATTGTTATGGCGGGATCAAACCTCCTCGTAGCACTGTTAGGACCCATAATTGGCGCAATTTCTGATACTCTTGGGAAAAGGAAAATTATGGTAATAATAATTGCATCTGTAATGGTCACATCTACAATACTTATTGCTGTCTGGGAAAACTTTTGGTGGGCATGTGGATTATTTATAATTGCGAATTTTATGTATCAAAATGGCCGGATGCTCTATGATTCTCAAATACCCTTTATTGCTCAAACGGAAGATCGAAGTACTACTCAAGCTATAGGCGGAGCAATAGCTGCTTTTGGTTCAATTATTGGTGTTCTTGTCGGGTTAGTTCTTAATGGACTTGGCTCTGCAGAGAAATGGACCCCCGTAAACACAAATATTTGGGAACTTGCAAATGAAACAATCCCTCAAGTTAACACAGGTAATCTGCGCTATGTTTTCTTAGCTTCTGGAATAATAATTATACTAATTTCTATACCATATCTATTCCACAAAGAAACAGAAAACCCCAGTGGATTAAAACCAAAGGAAAATTTGAAGAAATCTCTTGGTTCTTTGAAAGATTCACTAAAAATAATTGTTAAGGATAGAAATTCATTATTATTCTTCATTGGATGGTTTTTCTTAGTTGATGCAGCAAATACGACTATTCTATTTATGGTTCCTGTAATTGAAGGTGCAGTTGGAGTTGATAATTCTACCCTGACATATATTATTATTCTATCAGGAATTCTGCTCTCTATAGTGTT
>JABLTI010000130.1 GCA_013166835.1 Promethearchaeati archaeon
TGGTAAAATGGAAACTACATTATCCCCTGGTTCAACAAAACTGTAGAATGTTAAGAAATTAGCCCCAATTGCTCCTCCACAAACTAAAATATTATCCTCTTTCATTGTCTTGTATTGATTTGCAATTCCCTTTCTTAATTCAGGGGATCCTTCGATGTACCCATAGGTTAACTGTTTCTTTTTGAATTCATCAAAAAAATCTTCTCTATCCATTAGTGCTAGAAATTCCTCAAGGGTAAATGGATTAACACATGTTTCTGCGAGATTCAATTCTACATGATGTTCATATTTATTCATAAAATGCTCTACAAGAAATGGATCTACTTTCATTAATCTCAAACTCCAGTGAAACAAATGTTTCCTACTTAAAATAATTTACCAAGGCATGTTATAATCCAAAGAAAACATTCGATCAATCCATTCCATGGTATTTTCATCGTATTCGGGTCTTGCTCCTTTAGTAGGATCTTCTTTTCGCAATTTGGCTATCAATTCAGAAAAATCATTCACAGCTACTATTTCTCCATCTCTAAACTGGAATTCAATGACAGTTTCATACGAAATAGGACGTTGGAAACCCATATGAACATACATCTCATCGATGAAATCCTTACCAAGTAAAATGAAGCCATTAAACTTAATTGGGAGATTCAAATCATAATATGCAAAATTAAAGGAAAATATTCTCTTCTCTTTTATTGGAGCTTTACCATTTATTTTGGCTAATTTTTTTTCCTGCGATCTAAGTACTAACCCATTCAGAATTATTTGCTTGTTAGTTATAACATATGTTGCTACAAATCCCCTATAACAAGCTGTAGAAGCCATTACAGGATAGATACCATAGTCTTCTGGATTGAAAAGATTAGAACCTTTAAGACCAATCAATACAAAACTATCACCTTTGTAAAGAAATTGATCTGGCATTTGAGCAGTCATTTGAATCAATACTGAATTTCGCTTTTTACTATTTGAACATTATTAAAATGAAAACTAGTGGACGAGGTTAGGTTATACCTCGTCCAATCATCCTTTTCTCTTGGGAAAAAGACTAAAAAATTAGTTTTGAGACCATGTTCGAGTTGAAGATTTTAAAACAAGATCTTTCTAGTCATCTCCCTTATTGAAAACAAGGTTATTTTCTTTTTAATAATTTTCCGTATAAATTAACAGAATTTGTGGATTCTTCATTAAGAATAGTTTTTTAGGAGGATGAAATATCGATTATAAGATGTTAAAATGAAAACCTTAGTACTTTATTATAGTCTTTCAAGCAGAACAAAAACAGTTGCTGAAGCAATTTATGCAGTAGCAGAAAAAGAGTATGATGCTGAATTAAGTGAATTAAAGGATTTTACTGGAGATCAATTGGATAATTATGATTTAGTTTTCGTTGGTGCTCCATGTCATGATTCAGATATAGCGAAACCCATTAAGCAATTATTAGAGAATATTCCTGAAAAACCACAATTTAAACTAGCTTGTTTTGTTACTCATTCATGTAGTCCTCCAGAGAAAAGTGATTACATGGCAGGTTTATTTGAAACATGGGTAGGGAAATGCACTAAAACACTAGATGAAGTCACTTCAAGTAAGGGTATAAATTATGTAGGTTATTTCAGATGTATGGGAGCTCCATCACCAGCTATTGAGAATTTTATTCACACTTCTATTATTACTGATGAGAAAGAATTCCAGGAATATGTTGAAGATGCAAGAAAGCATCCTGATGAACTAGATATTAAGAATGCTCAAGAATTTGCTGAAAATATATTTAAGAATTTTTCCCTTTAGTTTTTTTTAGGAAATATCTAAAAACAACAAAATACTATCAACTACATTATTATTTAATTGTGGACGATTTCAAAATGGAAGGATATGTGAAAAGAAAACGCCGAATTGAAGGACCCATTGGTACATGGTCGTTCTTAATTTTCTGGTGGTTCTTTTTTGGAATAATTGGTATTTTAGTTGCCCATTGGTTTGATTTCTTTGCCGATTGGTGGATAACCTTTGTTGGAGGAATATTACTAATTGGAGCAATAGCAGAAACTATTAGATTTACTGCTATGAAACAAGGAAAGAGAAAACGACTTGAGTCCCTAATTGGTTCTTGGTCATTTTTCTTGTTCTTTATATTGTTGTTTTTTGTAGTTGGAATTTTACTCGCAGGCTGGTGGTACTATGATGCTTGGTGGGTATGGCTAATTATTGGTCTATCTTTTATGGGTGCTGTCTCATCTACGATTAGATTCTTTGTTTACAGAGAAATTGAACCTATTGTAACAGAAGTAACAGCAAGTGTTCAAGTAGAAGAAATACCTGAACCAGTTAAGACTACTAAATTCTGTCAATCATGTGGTCAAAAGGTTGAAGGAACTGAGAAGTTCTGTGCAAACTGCGGAGCACCAATAAAATAAGATAGAACAAATAATTCATGTAAAAATGGAGATAAAAATTAAAATGAGTGATAAAACAGAAACACGAATTGGAAAACATCCGCTAGAAGAAGTAAGCTTCTTTGGAGTATATACGAAAGGACGAACATATCTAAACATCCTTTATATGTTACTGCTAATGCCTTTAGGAATATTTTTCTTCACTTATGCAGTGACTTTATTCTCTACTGCTGTTGGACTTTTGGTCACTTTTATTGGTATATTCTTGTTGTATTTCTTTTTCCTCAGCTTACCATATTTTATGATATTACAGGGATGGCTAATGAAAATATCAACTGGAATTGAACTTCCTAAACATAAATTTACTTTTGATGAAAACAGAACATTTTTGCAAAAATCAATGGATGCCTTAAAAAACAAAGCTATCTGGAAAACATTTTTCTATTTCATATTCTTTGCAATGCCCTTAGGGATTGTTACATTTACTCTTGCAGTGACACTACTATCCGTAGGTATAAGCTTAACTTTTGTTTGGCTTTGGCCATTAATTCAGTTTGCAGTCGTAGGATCCGTTTTAACCGAACCATGGGTCGTTACAAACGCTGTTAGGATAATCGTTATAGTTGGATGGGTTATTACTCCATTCATTGGTTTCCCCCTTCTAACAGGAAGTTTACATTTAATTAATCGATTAGCCATTTGGCATGGACGACTTGTTGTCAAAATACTTGAACCATAGTATGGAGAAAAATTATCATCAATGAGTAATCATTGATGAGCTTTTATTTTTTTTAAAAAAAAGAAATTATTAAGAGAATAAGTATCTCTTAGATAATTCTATGGAAAAGATAAAGCTGTCTTATTTCAGATTTACTCTTTATCTTTCTTTGCCATCTCTTTATCCCATTCTTTCTTAATCTCACTGATAATTTTTTCTGGTATTTTGAACTCTTTCTCTTCTTTTGATTCTCCTTTGAACCAACTGGTAACTTTATCTGGTACTTTGAATCCTTTCTTTTCTTCTTCTTTCTTCACTAAGGAAAAGAAGGCAATAGCAACAAATATCATTAAAACAATGTTGAAGACTATCATTGTAGGAAGTGCTAGTAATATAATAGTTGTTCGATGTGATATCCAAGGACTTGCGAAGTCCCACATATGTAATCCCCAAATTACGAAGAGATTATATGCCACTTGTATTCCCAACACGATTAAATAAGATATGAATTTAGATATTTTCTTGAACATTTTTACACACTCGTTTATTTATTTTGATAAATAATAGAATAAGCATACAGTTAAAACAGTTTCCTCATAGAAAAGCAAATCAAGTAAACATCCAATTGAATTATCAAAGCATTAATTCATAAATTCTCTATAGAAATTCTTTTCTTAAATAAGTAATCATTTTAACTAGAGATTAGAATGGACAAATTAGAACATATCAAAGTAATTTCTTTTGATGCAGATGGCACACTGTGGGATTTTAAGAAAGTCATGAAGCATTCCCTGAAATATGTCTTTAAAGCATTACATGAAATCGATCCGGAATCCGCTTCTATGCTTGACATTGACAAAATGATTCAGATTAGAAATAAAGTCGCTAATGATTTGAAAGGTATAATAATTAATCTAGAAGAAGTAAGGTTATGGGCTTTCCGTGAAACTTTACAAGTAATAAAAAGACCAAACGATGAATTGGCAAAATATCTCAACGAAATTTATTTGAAGCATCGCTTTGAGGATATTGAGCTTTATGATGATGTTTTACCAACGCTAAATGTTTTGAAGAATAAATATACAATAGGAATCCTATCGAACGGGAACAGCTACCCAGAACTTTGTGGATTAGATAATATGTTTCAATTCACCGTTTATTCTCAAGATTTTGGTGTTGAAAAACCAGATCCAATAATTTTTGATATTGTTTTAAAGGAAGCTAATTGTACTAAAGAACAAATAATCCATATCGGAGATTCCTTAAGAACTGATATAGCAGGAGCAAATAATGCTGGAATAAAGTGTGTGTGGATAAATAGAGAACAGGAAGAAAATACCACTAATCAACCAATTAACTATGAAATAACTTCTCTCTCTGAACTACTTGATTTCTTATAACAGTATGATGTAAGCTATAATTTAGCTAAGAGAGCTTTCGCCCAAGAACGAACATCATCGTCTGTATCGCTCTTACTTAATTCTTCAACAACAGGTTTTACATCCTGAGAATCCTGCAATAGTGACTTTAATGCCATGGTGAAACTCTTCGAATGGAGTCTCCTCTGCATTTCTTTGTCTTCTGCATCGAGAGTATAATCACCCCTTTTGAATTTCTTGGAGCCATATTTACCATAGCATAAATATTCTTCAAAATCTTCTTGTGATTTCTCTAAACAATCTGTAATAATAGTTCTAACTTTATTTACTTTTAATTTTTCAACCAAAACTTCGGTTTCATTCTTCTCTTGCTCAGTCATTTAGGACTCCTGCCCCAGGGCAAGTTTTATTATATTTAGTAGCAATCTCGTTTTTAATACTTCCGAATTCAACTTCTGTATTAAATTCTTTTAAAAAAAGAATAGCAAATATTTTCTGCAATATTTTTTTGATTTTTTATTCAAAAAATATGGAAAAAAAGACATTCAAGGAATCCCTAGTTATAGTGAGGATGTAGAGGTGAGTAAAGCTTTAGCTTTCAATCGAAAACTAACAAATGCATTGGATTAGGTATTCTATTTACTTTACTTCTTCATATCGTTCCAATTAATTCAAAGAAAGATAATTTACCAACTAGTGAATATATGATAAATAATCCCCTGCCAATGTATTTTGCTCCAAGGTTTTTCGTAGAGGATGACATAGTATATGGTATTAATTCAAGAGGGATTATAATAATGAATAACAGTGATCCCACAAAACTTGAGCTAATTGGTAAAACAAATGAGGAGTTACATTCTAGGACGTTTCTTACAAAATATAATAATCTGATATTTATGATAAGGAATGAGCATTACTTTGAAGATGGTCACGAATATTATAGCTCTTTAGAAATATATGATGTAGAAGATTTGTCAGAGCCAAAGCTTCTCGGAGAGTTATTTTTAGATTATGCAACAAGATATGAGGATCATAAGACTTTTACTTCTCCACATAGTTGTGGAGTAGTTGAAATAGATAATGACATTTATTATTTGTGGCAAGCAGGAGAATATCTCGTTGCATTTGATTGTAGTTCATTGACTAATCCAATTAAAGTTGAAAATTTTTGGTTCACATCAGAAATGGGTCAATACTATCAAGTAATGAAAAGGTTTTACATAAAAAATAATTTGTTTATAGTTCCCACAAGAAATGAAAGCTCAACATTTGGTTTTGGTATATTTAATATGACATCACTTCAAAATTTCAATAAAGTTAGTCAATGGTTTGGTGATGTAAATATTTCAAGAGTAAATGAATTATTTGTTAAGCAGGAAAGATTATACTTGAAAGAATACCCAGGTGGAGAAGTATTTGATATTAGTAACATAACAGCTCCAACAAGAATCGGTTACATTAATATTTCAAGTTATTATTATCCAACAATTATAGATAACAGCTTCTTCGTTTCAGCACTTGATGATACAATTGAAATCTATAATTATACAGATATCCATAATATCACAAAAATTTGTTCATATTCAATACCAATTGAGGATTATGGAAATTTCTATTTCGAAGGAATGGATGAATCAAAAATCGCAGGAAATAGAATTTATCTACCAAGAGCTAACACAATTTATGAAAATACTACATTACTTATTTTAAAATGGAACGAACCAAATAGTTTGGAGTTATTATCTCTTATGGGATTTCCAGATTTCTATAGCAGTAAAAAATTTTCCATTACAATTAAACACCACATAGCAAATGGATTAATCTTAACAGTTATTATTTATCAAATAATTATGCTTAGAAAAAAGAAAAAATCTCAATAAAATAATATTGAGTCGTTTGAGAACCAAATTATTGATTTAATAATTCAATCATTTTACTTAGATTTGGATCATTGTTAATTAAACGTAAAGCATTCTTCTGATTTAGAGCTTCGATTTCTTCAGGAGTAGTTCCTTTAATTTTAGCAACCCTTTCCACTATTTCAGCAAAAACTACAGAGGGAACTCTGAATTCATCTCTCGGAAGAACATCTATCTCTAAAATTAACAAATCATCAGGAATCAGCTTAAGCTTTTCTTCACCATATCTTGGTCCAATAGAGTAGTAGTAACCTGCATCGTTAATGTCCTTCATAAGAGTGATATCTCCTGAGTAGCCATGAAAAATTATTTTCTTTGCTTTGTAGCTCTTCACAATTTCGAAGCTTTCTCTTTCTTTTCCTCGGAAGTGACAATTCATAATCTTGTTATTCTTTTCCGCTTCTCTCAGATAGATCTCAAATAACGGTAATTGATGAGGTATGCAAGCTTCATCTTTAGCGTATTTTTCATCTAAGCCAATTTCTCCAAGCATAATAGCTTCTTTAGCTAGTTTTGTTATCTCATCAAACTGATCAACATATGTATGGGCATACCAGGGAAGAACGCCAAAAGAAGGAAACAAATAGTCAGATTTTGCGCATCTCTCAAGTATTACTTCATACGTGGGTAGATCACATGATTGAACCCAGGTAACAATCTTATTTTTAGTTATATCATCAACAACTAGATCTAATTTATCTGAATCAAAATATGGATCATGCAAATGCAAATGTGTATCAACAAACATTTTCTTTTTATCCTCTGTTTTTTTAATTTTTTTTTACTCAATCTTATGTGAAACCTTATCCACGATTTTCCAATCACTGCCGATTTTAATTAGATTATGAAAATCATAGTACCAGTTATTGTAATTTAGTTTTACAGAAGCAATTTTCCCTTCAACCTCAATAGATAGAATTTCAATGGTTGTCTTCTTGTAGTACGTTTGCTTTTCACTTAGGAAGAGTCGAGCATCAGGATGAACAACAGAAATCATAGTGTCATAATCTAGTCGTCTTGATCCTTCGATATAAATTTCCATAGTCTTCTTTACATTATCATATTCAGTTTTTGGCATAGAATAATTCCCCAAATAAGATTCTTACTAATAATAGTAATCTTCATTCAAAAACTAAAGCTTTTGACTATGACAAATCATTGTAAGCTTTGAACAGCTTCAATGCAGTGCTTAAGAAATTAAATGCGGTAATATAGTCGTTGTGATCTAATCTCAGAGTTTCTTCTGCTTGTTTTCGTAGATTCACAGCTTCAATAGGCTCTTCATATCTATCCTTCAAAATCAAGTACTCTGTTAACGCTTCATAGAATTGAGAAGCAGTTTCTTGGTAATCAAGGTCTTGATTGTTCTTAATATCAAAGGAAGACATGAGTTCTCCACTTCATTTTGCTTTATTCTTTTGAATTGAATTATATTGGTAATATTCTAATGATATAAAAAACTTTTCTCATCACTTTGAGAAATAATTCTGAAGAAAAGGTAAGGAATCATGGAAAGAAAGTCTTTTTAGAGTATTTAGCTTTCTGTTTCATATGAACCCATATAGCTGGATTAATTTTGCGTCACTCATTCTATCCATGCTTCTCTTCACTATTTTTTATGGTATTAGTTTGATGCCTGCAACAAGAAGCGAGAAAATAGGAGAAAGAGCTTGGAAAGAAAGTAAAACTCTTCGAATTGTAGCTTCAGTTTTTGAATTTTTATTTACGATAAATATTGTTTTGTGGCACTGGTATCCAATACCAGAAATCGATTGGGAAATATTCTCCACTCATTGGTGGATAGGATTAATCATTTGCTCAGTTATCTTCATTCCCGGATTAATAATTGTGATTAAAGGCGTGTCGGATGCAGGGAGTGAAACCCTCACTCCTTCTGAGGAGAATAAAATGTACGGAGGAATCTACAAACACATCAGACATCCCCAAACTACTGGGGAAATGCCTATGTTTGTTGCACTTGCTTTTGCGATAAACTCTTGGTTTTTGGTTCTCTTTACACTTGTTTTCATTATCATCTATACTCCACTGATAATGTATTTTGAAGAAAAGGATCTTGTGAAGAAATTCGGTGATGATTATCGTCAATATCAAAAAGAAACAGGGGCGTTCTTCCCACGACTAAGAAGATTAAAGGTAAAATAGGCGAATATTGTGGTTGAAAAGGATAAAGCAGATGAGCTTTTTGAGTTGGGTGTCACAGAGTACCGTAAGGGGAATCTCGAGAAAGCTTTAGGTTATTTTCAGGAAGTTGCTAACTTAGGATCAGATACTATTGGATTATGGTATAATATTGGAACTATTAATCGCAAACTCAAACAATATGGTGAGGCCATTCTAGCTTATCGCAAAGCACTGGAATCCAAACCTGATTCCGAAGATATTTGGTATAATTTAGGGAGATGCTACTGGGAAACCAATCAGCTCGACATAGCAATCACTTGTTTTGAAGAAGTTGTTAAACTTAAACCAACAATGTTTGAAGCCTTATATCGCTTAGCAGCGTTGTATCAATCAACTCGCCAAACTGACAAAGCAATTTGGGCAAACGAGGAATTAGTAAAGATTGAGCCCGAATCATTTGGTTCGCTAACGAATTTATGTGTGCTTTATATGAAGAAGAATGAGTTGGATAAAGCTCTTGACAATTGTCAGAAAGCAGATAGAATTCTTCCCAATGATTTATTCGTTTTAGCGTTGATGGGTGAAATTTATCTCGAGCAAGGAAACAAAGAAAAAGCTGAGGAAAAGCTACTTGAGTGTTTGGCAGTTAATCCTGCTTATATAAAGGCTAAGGATTTACTAGCCCAACTTAAGAAGCCTAAATAGTATTTTTTAAGAAAAAAGAAGAATATGATAGAAATAGATTTTCTATCATGGTTGTGTTGCTAAGCTTTTTGGATATTTCATTTGCAATATGAAGAAAGTACAAACTGCAAGTGCAATTGTTCCGAATAGTATTAGGAAGTTACCAATAATATATGGTGTGTGCAAATTATCTGTGAAATCAAAACCAATTTGACCAATTGTTCCAATGACCAATGTGAAAGCAATGATGTTTATGAAAAGTAGTGTTAGCAATGTAAGTGTTTTCTTGTTTATTCCAACGAAGAAGCTAATAATAAGTAGTATTGCTCCAAATAAGGCATAAATTAATTCCAGGTTACGTGGTAGAAATGATATCCCCAAATTAGCAAAATTATCGAATGTTGTGTTTACTCTTATGGTAAACCAATGAATTGAACTAAAAATTCCTAGAGTCACTAACCAGAGAATAATTACAAATTTCTCATATATAGCAAACTCTTCTTGCTTTGCAAATCTCATTCCAAAGATAACTAGCATTCCAATGGTAAAGAAGAATAATATCAACAATCCAATGAAGCTTAGATTTAGTGTTGCGAAATCAACTAAGATATTTCCAGTAGGGACAAGTAATTCTGATCTTGGTGCGAAAAAGTGTCCAAACAGGAATAAGAACACATAACTTAAGCAAAGAATTATTGCGATATTTTTTATTAACGCTTGGAACTTTGGTAAGAACATCCAAAGTATCAATGCAATTATAGCAAAAATTCCTATGAAATCTGCTACAACTACAAAGACATTATAGCTCGTTTTCTCCATTGAGTAGACTAACTCTTGTATTAGATAAAATAATACACCGGCTAATATAACAGCAAGGGAGATCTGAAAAGATATAGTTTTTTTATTTTTCTCTTCAAACATTTCAGAAAGAACTCCAGTTTCTTCTAAGGATACTGTGAAAGCTCTATCGTTAATAATTTTTTGTAGTAATTAATTCTGAGTAGAAAAGCAATTATCCATCTGAAAGAAAGAGTAGCATATAATTTAATAAAATTCAAAATTCTATGTTCATTTGAGATGTTAGATATAATTATTCGTCCCGGTATATTGAAAGACTACAAAGAAATAGCAGGAATTTTCATGGCATCTTTTATCAAAGAACCAATCGAACCTGAGAAACAAGAATTAATCAAGTTAAGATTTAAAAAAATCATCCAGAAGAAATTTACATCCTATTATCTTGCGATAGAAAACAAAGAGATAATAGGTCTTGGAGGAGAGACTTGTTTTGGAGGAGTTTCGTATATTGGATACATTGGAGTTCTTCCTACACATAGGAGACGAGGTATTGGAACATTTATTTTTGAAAGGATTTTAGATGAAGCAGCTAAGAACAACCCATCTATTGATTTATTCTCAAATCTAGGAATCGAAAATCTTTATCGAAAATATGGTTTTGAAGATGAGTTTTATACTCATATACTTGAGTTACAAAAATTTGATACTGAAATACAATTGAGAGTTGATACTCTTGAGTCAAAAATTCCTTCGTGGATTTATGAATTAGAT
>JABLTI010000131.1 GCA_013166835.1 Promethearchaeati archaeon
AAGTGTACCATATACACCATTATCGACACCAATAGTTGTTTGATTCGTTGTAAGAGATAGATCAAAATCATCATAACTATTAGTGGAAAAGTCAACCTCAGAATAATTGTCAGCAACTTTGCTATCTATAAAGTTCAGACAAAAGCTAGAAAAAAATATAGCAATCATCAAAATTGAAATCAAATCTTTTTTTCGCATTTTTCTTTCATCCACCCAATATTTTGTTTTTGCAACCATACCACGTGGGTATAAATCGCAAGTATACTATAGGTTAGAAATTACTTAAGCAAAGTCGAACAATAGTTCGGAAACAGTTTTGCAACAATTAAGAGAGAGTTCTGATGATAAGTAGCGATAAATCTGAAAGAAGTGAAAAATAAATAAGAAAAAATAAAGAAAAAGGGAGAAAGAATGTGTTTTATTACATTGGTTCAAAATCTTCTTTACCTGCTCCACAAATGGGACAAACCCAGTCGGATGGCAGGTCTTCAAAGGCAGTTCCTGGTGGAATATTACTATCAGGATCACCTTTATCTGGATCGTACTCGTATCCACATACAGTACATTCATATTTTTTCATTCTAACTATTTCTCCTTCCAATTATTCCTACTCATTTTCGGAATAATTTGGTTGATTTGACCTTCTGAAACCCTCTATAAAAAAGTAGTGCTTCATCAATTAATGACTTGATTTTTTATAGGTTCTTTTTTTCTCATGGTCTTTCGTTGGTCATTTATAGCTTTTAATATAAAATTTTGGAGTGTTTTATTGAGTAAGTCTAAATTTGATGAAATCTTGGAGTTAACAAGTTTGAAGATCTGTATGATCACCGATACCTACCATCCCGGTTTCGATGGCATTGTTCGTTACTTAGATTACTTGATTCCGGAACTCATCAAAAAAGGTCATGAAGTCACTCTTGTTTGTCCTCACTTTCGTAGTGAGAAACACAGTTCCTCTCCTCAACCTGGTTTTAATATCATCCGCACTTGGACTACTCGATTCAAAATCAATGCCTATTATTTTGCCATCCCTGATTGGCGTTTAGTCCGCGCCATTCGAAAATCAGACATTGTCATTCTCCACTCCCTAATGCCTTTAGGAACTTTTGGTGGACTGCTTGCTAAGGTTTTTCGCAAAAAGGTTGGGCTATTTTGCCATCATGACGAAAGAGTAATTCTTCAAGACATTATTCATCTTCCTAAGTTTCTTGTTCGCTTTCTCTTCTGGTTGATAAGAAAATACTACACGAAAATTGTGAATGTTTTCTTCTGTGCTACGGAACGTTTTCGTCGTAAGCTTATTTGGTTTGATGCTCCTGAAGATAAGATCTTTCGAGCTCCCTTTGCCATTGATAAGAAATCTTTTCATCCCAAACCGGAAACTAATCTACGAAAACGACACGAACTCCCAAAGAACGCTGTTATTTGTAGTTACCTGGGTCGTTTATCGGTAGAGAAGAATGTAGATAATATTATCAAAGCAATGGATGCTGCTATGGATGAAATACCCAACCTATTTAGCATGATTGTTGGAGGAGGACCTGATAAGGAGAAATTCCTCAATCAACGACGTAGAAACGAAGAGAGATTCATCTTTACTGGTTTTATTCCTGAAGATGAGCTTCAAAGCCACTATGCTACTAGTGATATATTTGTAACCCCAACACTTAATGAAAGCAGTTGCTTTACAGTTTTTGAAGCAATGACTTGCCAAGTACCTATCATTACTTCTGAAAAAGATCATGATCCTGACATTATTCACAAGGATAATGCTTTACTCATCTCTGATGTTCTTGATCCTAATGAAATTAAAGAGAACATTCTACTCCTTGCAAAAAATGAGGAACTTCGTCAATCAATTGCAGTTAAAGGTCAAGAGCTTGTGAATAACAGGACTTGGGGGTTCCATGCCGATGTCTTCCTAGGAGGAATTGAAGGAACTCTAGATGAATCAATTAGAAAACCTAGGAAAATTTGGCGAAAATCAAAAGAATCTATCAGTTTCTAGAGCCAGAATTTTTTTTTCATTACTAATATTTAATATTTAGAGGAAATTATTTAAGATTCAAGTATTCCAACTTGAAGTAGCTGGAATTCGGATGAAAATGTTGGGTGTAAATAGAAAATGAAAATCTGTTTTGTCTGTGATTCTTACAAACCTGTTTACGATGGTGTTGTTCGTTATTTTGATTATGTCATCCCAGCACTTGTGAAAGCAGGTCATGAAGTTTCTTTGGTTTGTCCAAAAATCCCGGGAACTGACAATTATGAATATCCTTACGAAGGATTCACAGTAGTTAGATGTTTTAATCCTGGTTTTTATGAACAAGGATATTGGTTTGCACTTCCAGATAAACGAATGTTTAAAGCTATGAAAGAATCTGATTTTGTATTCTTTCATTCAACTGGAACGCTTGGTATTATGGGGAGTATGTTAGCAAAAGCTATGAACAAAAAAACTGGTATGTTTGTCCATCAAGATGAACGGATAATTATGAATAACGTTTTACATACCAGTAGTTTCATGTATAATTTTACTATTATTGCACTTTCTCAACTCGTCTATGGATTATTCATTGATACGTTCTATCATGCAACTGAGAGGTTTAAAGGAAAACTCTTGGATTATGGAATCTCAGAAAACAGGATCTTTCATACACCATTTGCTATCAATGACTCCATATTTTCTCCTAGGAATCCGAAATATGACATCCGGAAACGACATGGAATACCTGACGATGCAATAGTATCAATTTATGTTGGGAGATTAGCACGAGAGAAAAATGTAGCAAATCTCATTGAAAGTTTGGATAGTGCGATGGATGAGGACCCTAATCTTTACTCATTATTCGTTGGTAAAGGTCCTGATTGGGATCATTACTCAAATTTCCCTTATCGAAACAAAGTAAGAATGATCTTTACTGGTTTTGTTCCTGATGATGAATTACAAAGTCATTATGTTGCAGCTGATTTCTTTACCTCACCATCACTAAACGAATCTTCTTGTTTCACAGTTTTTGAATCAATGTCTTGCCAAATACCTGTTATTACATCTGCTTATCGCCATGATCCTGACATCAATCATAAAGAAAATGCTCTTCTTGTTAATGATATTAAAAATCAAGAAGAAATTAAAGATAACATTCTGTTGTTAGCACAAGATGAAAAATTACGAAAGAAAATTGGAAAAGCTGGTAAGAAACTAGTAGACAGCCGAAATTGGGATAACCATGTTCAACGGTTTTTGAAAGGAGTGAGTTACACTCTTAATGAAAAACCAAGAAACAGAATAAGAGACATATTGAAACCAAAATATCCATATCTGAAAGATAAGAAAAAGAAGAAATAATATCATACTTTCACTCTGTGATTAAATAGCTTGGTTTACCAAGTAAGAGTTTATACAAATATGATAATCTAGCTTTATTTTCGGAAAACCTATCGAAGAGATCTTCTTTACACATAATCTCTATTGATTTCAGTTTTAAATCCAAATGGGATGGCAAGGCTATTGTTTTTCCTTTAATTGCTAATCGAATCAAGTCTTCTAAATAGTTTGGCTTTTTTGAAAGCAATACTTTCCATCTATATTCGATTATCGCAGGTCCAAAAACAACATCTTCTCGTCTTGAATATTTATTGAGAAACTCCCATTGAGCGTCATTGTTAACAGGTGGTCCATCACTCCATTGCAAGTATGGCGTGTGTTGTTTTTGTGTGAGAATTAAAGTGATAATCTCATTATTACTCACGATAGAATCAACTTTAATTGGCTCTATACGATTTTTATCCAGATATTTGAAGAGACTTTTTTCAAATCTCCTTAATTGTCCCCAAAGAATATCATCAGCTAATTTTGGTTCTTTGTGAAAAATCGCACAGATATTTAATGTGGAATCCTTCATAATCTGGAGTTTTTGTTTTGTAATTTCTATTTGCTTCGGAAAGAAGAAATCTTTAGAGGGATTTTTTAGATAATTTTGAGCAGCTGCTATAAAATTAGATAATGTTTGCTCCTTAACTGCAGAAGCAACGTTTCGATTCTCATCTGTTGGATCAATCATTATAAAGGTATCATCTTTGAATTTCTTAGTGTCAATGACAAAATCCTTTTGAAAAGCTATTTCAGCGTCTTTTAATTGATTAGCATTTTTTAAAACATTGAGAAACTTCCCGTCATTAAGTATAATCAGTAATTCTACGAGATAACCGGAGAAACCATGGACTTTTATCTCAGCTCCATATGTTTCTGTCCCTTTCATGAACTGCTTTAAGAGACGAACCTCATCATTAGAACCAACAAGCAAGTTTTGCTTTATGAATTGCTTGTGTCTCGGAGAACGATCTACCGCACTTCTAATTTCTCTACCAGGTTTAAATTCGTAGCTGGGGAGAATCTCTATTACAACGCCATCTGTGACAGCATACAAATAAGGATGCTTAGCGTGTTTTTTTATCCAATCCAGCTTTATTCCTTTCTTAATTTCTTTCAATAAGTCTTCTGGAGATAAGGCACTTTCATAAGGCAAGATAACAAAGATATCAATATCCATGCTTCCTGATATCCAGGTATCTCGAGATAATGAACCTGCTAGTTCTATTTTTGCTTGTATGTTTCCATCTTGAAGTGATTTCTCAATCTTTGATGATATCTCAGCAAATTTACTCTCGAGTATTTCTCTTTCTTCTTTTGTTGGACGAATTTTCTTTAACACATCCAACTGGATTTGCTGATATCTTTCTTCATGAGTCATTTCTTATACCTTCTATCTAGAACATTTAATCGACACTTTTTACTTCAAACAAATCAGTATATATAGGTCCTTGAGGTGTTCTATCACTTTTCTTCAATTTAAAGGAATTAACTACTATCTTTCCAAATTCTGTTTTTTCATTCTCTTTTAATTTATTTATTAAAGGATTCTTATCCCGTATACGTTTTACACGACCAATAGTTAAGTGTGCTCTAAAAGGTCTTTTCTCCTTTTTAAAATTAAATTGTCCACTTAAGCCTTCTATTTTACTTGCAACTGCTGCTAATTCTGCAAAACCATTTGTTACTCCCACATAAATAGCATTAATATAACTAAAATTTGGTAGACAACCTAAACCGTTTAATTCTAAATCGAAACTATTGAATTTAATTTTCTCTGCTGCTGTTTGTATTTCTGGAATCATTTTCTCCTCTACACCACCTAAGAATTTCATCGTGAAATGAAGATTCTCAGGAACAACAAAAGCAATACGCGTTTCTGGTAGAGATAATTCTGATTGAATTTCTGTTATTTTTTTCTTGATTTCCTCATCTTTAAGATCAACAGCAAAGAAAGCTCTTACTTGCATCAGTGATTACTCCTATTATTCTAAAGCATAACTTTCAGTTAATTAATTTTTAGTGGAAATATAGAATAACATAGAACAGTTTTTATTCTAAAGGCAAAAAGAAAAGCACAATGCTTCCAAATAAAAGTGATGAGTATGTTCAGATTCAAAGTCATTACTAAGAAATATCCAACAGAGAGCTTTCGCAAGATTGCTACCGCTCTAAACGCAATAGTTGAAGGTGAAGTTTTGGAAGAAAAAGTGGGAGAGGAAACTTATCTCTACATAGAAAAGAAGAACTATTCTTCATTAGGGAAGCTTTACGAATTACTCAGACAACAAAGAATTCTAGATGTTGCTCGAAAAACTCTCAGAAATGGAATTGTAGGGCAAGTAACTATTTTTTATGTGAATAAGCAAGTTGCATATGTAGGTAAAATTAATTTTTGTGATGAAATAGGTGAATCCCCTCTAGGACCTATAAGAGTTGAAATAGAACACGAAAATATAAATCATTTAATTGATTGGCTTACACCTTTCACAAAAAGAGGTGTAGAAGTAACATTAGTAAAGAAATTCCCTTAAAACGATTAATCTATATATTAGTCATTCTCTAAATCGCGACGAGTAAGGTTAATTTCTAAACCATCATAAGCAATGATAGCGTTCGGATATTCTTCTCGAGCCTCTTTTTCGAGTGTATCATCCTCTTTGAATCTCGGTGAGATATGAGTTAGATACAATCGTTTCGCATTTGCTTTTTTGGCTATTTTTGCAGACCATCGTGCTGTAGAGTGCATTCTTTCTTTAGCATTTTTCTCGTGTTCGTCCCCATAAGTTGATTCCATAATTAAGACATCAGCATCTGTTGCAAAAGGAACAAATTCATCATCTACATAAAGTCCATCAAATGCAATGACAATCTTAAACCCTCTTCTTTTTGAACCTAGAACCATCTCTGGGACAATGACCTTGTTATCTTCAGATAAAACAGATTTTCCTTGCTGTAGCTCCTGCCATTTCTTCCCCTTCTTCACTTTAAGTTTCTTAGCTTCTTCTTTATTGAATCTTCCAAGTCGATCCTTTTCGATATAAGCATAAGCCATTGTGTAAACTGAGTGCATGACTCTTTTAGAAACAATTCTATAATCCTCTTCATCACACACAACGCCCTCTTCAATTTCCCGAATTTCTATTGGAAAAGATAAGCTATAATTTTCTTTTTTACCCATCATAGAATCAAAGAAATATTTTGTTCCTAAAGGACCATAGATTACTATAGGTTTTGTTCGTTCCATAAGTCTCATGGTATTTAGAAGACCAAAGATTCCATATAGATGGTCAGCATGTAAATGACTGAACAAAACTTTTGTAATCTTCTGAAAGTTCACATTGAATTTCATCATTTGATATTGAGTTCCTTCACCACAGTCAAACAAAATTATCTCACCATTTTCTCTTTGCATGGCTATACTCGAGAGAAAACGATCTTTTTGGGGAACAGAAGCTGAAGTTCCAAGGAATGTGAGTTTCAAGGTACTCATTTCTTAACAAATACTCCTACTCTTCTTGTAAGTGATTTATGAATGTAAATTTTTTCGAAGATGCTTAAATTGAAATTGTGTTCCTTTGCAATGTCTTCCAAAGGAATTTCATCTAGCATCCCAATTGCTAGTGTACCTCCTTTAACTAATGCATTGGATGCCTCTGAAAAGAAGTGATCCAACAAGTCCTCAATTTCCTTTCCATAGGTAGAAGTTGCACGACCATATGGGGGATCAGTAGCTATTGATTTTACATTATTAAGGAATGGTAATTTTCTTGCATCGCTAAGAAAGACATGATATTGTGAATTTGGTTTATAATGAGCAAGATTTTTTATTGATCCATATACCATTCTTTTGTCTATATCTAATCCAATAACACTACAATTCATGAGTGCACCTTCGAGTATTATTCCTCCAGGACCACAAAAGGGATCTAATAGAAAATTCCTAGTACTAGCTTTTCCCCAAATAACAATTCATCTTGAGTAAATAGTAATACAAAAGTTATGTCCGGATTTTTTGTGTCTACTTTGCAGGTTCCTTTCATTTCATCCCATATTTTTTTACCAATTGCCACTTCTAAATCCATCGAATCGTATTTACTATAAGCCTTACCAATCCTATAGACTCTTACAAGAAAGCTCTTATGATTACTCATACTATCCTCAAAATCAACATCTCGAGTAATCATCTCAGCTAGTTTTAGAACCGTTTCTTCGATAACTTCAGTTTTATATAAAATCTGAACAGCACGTTTACAGTAAGCAGCTCGATCTGCTGCTAAATAAGCTCCTTCTTTAGAGCACTTTAAAACTAGGCATTGTTTACTTTTCCTTAGAAGTTCATATGAATAATATTTACTCTCCAAAACAGATAAAACCTCGAATACAGGTAGCTCTGGATGGATTCCAGACAAATGGAAAAAGTGTGGATTGAGAGTTTTACTTGATTTATTACTGTAGTCCAAGAATACCCTTTCCGTTTTGATTAGATCTTGAGCTCATTATGTATTATCGGAGCACATTGTATTTTCGAGTAGGCTGAAGGCAAACTATCTGTACTTATTATTTCCTCTGCACCTGCTTCTAGAATTCGCTTTTCGCCACCATTAATAGCCATCATATGTGTGCTTGCAACAAATACTCGTCCTACATTCATTTCTTTCAATGCGATTACAGATTTGGCGATTGTTCCACCAGTTCTAATTACTTCATCTGCAATTATCACATCTCTATCCTTAACATTAATTTTATGCGGAAATAACTTAGTCTCTCCATTTACAGGATCTCTTCTCTTCTCAAAATGATCTGTTTCTGCACCCGTAACTTTCCCTATGATTGAAACTCGTTCTTTTGCTCCGAAATCTGGAGCAAGAACTAATGGATTATTGAGGTTCTTTTCTAAGTAATACTTACCAAATGCTGACATAGCAGAAATATTGTAGAAGAAATCTTCTCTTCCTTTGAGGACTTCTAGATTATGCAAATCAATCATATAGAGTCGTTTTGCGGGAGTTGCTCTAATAAGTTTGAAAACATGAAAAACACTCACTACTTCTCCTTCTAAAATTCGTCTGTCTTTTGCACCATATGCAAGATAAGGAGCTACCAATGTTATGTCTTTGGCTCCAAATTCCTCAGCAGTATATGCAAGTTGTAATAAACTAAAGAAATTAGAATCTTGGGGTCTTGTAATTGATTGAACAATAATTGTTTTTTTGTCCAAATTCTCACTCGAGAGAATCATATCCCTTTCGCCATCTGGAAAGAATTTGTCTTTTACACTCACATGATTTGCATCGAGCAATTCTGCAAGCTGTTTCCCAATTGATGGTTGTCCTGGTCCTGAAATTACAGTAGTCATAACTTTCAACCATTTACTTCTCTGCATGTAATGATTTTCTAGATTACATTTAAAATAATCGGATAATTAATGAAATAGCTTTTTCCTTAATTCTTAGGGATACTTCTGTACAAGATGATTGTTTTTCCTCTTTTTTCAATTAAATTAGACCTCGTTTTATCTGTGAGGACTTTAATATCTAAAT
>JABLTI010000038.1 GCA_013166835.1 Promethearchaeati archaeon
GATTATACGATCATTAATTGAAGCTGAAATTCTGTATGAGGATTTAAGTCAAGAATTAAGTGAAATGACTTCTAAAGGAATTTCTGACATAATTCTCTGGTTGCTTATACAAAAATATGGAAAGAAAATTGGTGATTTCACAGCTGAACAAGATATCAGTAAACTTATCATGAGATTTCAACTAGAGTCTGCGTTAGGTTTGTCTAACGCAACACCACAAGCTAAACTCGAATATGGCCTTTTAACATTAAATTATAAAGATAAATTAGCTAAAAAGAAACTTGGAGAGCAACTTATTTTTGATGCTTGGAAAGAAGCACGATTAAACGAACAACCACTAAACATTGGACGAGAAATTTTAGCTATGTTGATTGATTATAGTAATTTATCGCAAGAATTTCTGAGCAAAATCCCAAGACACTTCGAATATGTTACGACTTATTTTAAAAGTGATAAACTAAGATTACAAAGAGCTCTTGGACGATTTAAGATAAAAGGTAGTAAACCAACGGAAATGGAAATGCAAGAAGCTATCATCTTAGATTATCTAAATCAATTTGTTCTAAACTATATTAGTGGAAAAATGAAAGCGGATCCCCATGAATTAGAAGTTCCAGATGAGCCTACTGAACTAGATCTTAGGATACCAGAGATAGATATTATTGATATGTTAGATGCTGCTTTAAAAAGAGGCATTCGTTCACAAGATAGAGATAATGCAAGAGAAATTCTTGAAACACAGATTCATTCAATGTATCAAAGATGTCTGAATGTAGTGAATGATGAAGTGTCTGTAGGGGAAACTGTTCTTTATGGTCTACTTAATATTAATGGAGTTAAAATCTCTCGAGAAGAGGCTCGGGAATTGGTATTAAATCATTTTAAACGTATGAAAGTGTCTCTACAAACATCTGGAAAGAAGAGAATTGATTCTGTAGTCCAAAAATCTATCAGTATTGAAATTGAAGAAAAAATTATCAAAAGGGATATTCGATAGAAATATCCCCGTTTTCTCTTAGAGATTTGCTAATAAATCATTGATTCTTTTTATACCTTCTAAGATACTTGCTAAATCGCTTGCAAGTGAAAGCCTTATGTAATTCTCAGTAACACCAAAGACAGCACCAGCTGTAATGCAAACACCTTTTTCTTGTAAGATTCTAACTGCCAATTCTTCAGAATCAATAGAACCATCATATTTGATGAATAAATAAAATGCTCCCTCTGGTTTATTACAGGAAAGGTATTCACATTGATCAATCAATTCAAGAGCTTTATCTCTACGTTTCTTATATTCTGCCACCATTTTCTTTGTTGGTTCCTCTTGTTCTAATGCTTTAATTGCAGCATATTGTGTGGGAGTATTTACACATGTACTGACATTTTGTTGAATCTTATTCATAGCAGAAATTAATTCTTTACTTCCTATACTATAACCAATTCGCCACCCAGTCATAGCATGTGATTTACTTAATCCATCAATCACGAGAGTTTTTTCGAGTGATTGTGAAACTGATAGATATTGATGGTATTCCTCTGAATACACGATTTTCTTGTAAATTTCATCTGTTATTATGTGTAAATTGTAGTCTTGAGAAATATCACTAATAAATTTTAGTGAATCTAAATTGTATATAGCACCTGTTGGATTACTTGGTGAATTAATCAGTAAAACTTTAGATTTTTTATCAATGGCTTCCTTTATTTTTTCAAATGGGAAACCAAAATCACCGTAATTAGCAGGCACTGATTTTGTGGTAGCACCTATGAAATGTGTTATCCCTTCGTAGCTTGGCCAATATGGAGAAATAACAATCATATTATCTTCTGGATCCAACAATGAGACCAAACCCGCAAAAAGTGAAGCTTTTGCTCCTGGTGTTACTATAATATTTTCATTGGGATTAACTTCAACACCAGTCTCTTTTGTGTGGATTTCAGCTATTTTCTTTCGTAAAGGCAATATACCTTTTGATGAGGTATAACCTGTTTTTCCTTCTAGCATGGCTTGATGTGCTGCTTCAATGATTTCTTTTGGGGTGTTAAAATTCGGTTGGCCTATTCCTAAATGGATGATTTCTTTTCCTTGCGCTTCTAATTCCTTTGCCATTGTAGCCATTTTCAAAGTTCCACTTCTTGGTACTCTTATCGCACACGCTGATAGCAATTCATTATTGTCTTTCATTTGGAAGCTTTCCTCAATTATTTTGTAACTCTAATTATCTATTAATGATAGTTAAACTAAACAAGTTTTAACTAAATTAGAATCAACCTTTTAATCATTACTATCTATAACATATTTCATGCCGACTTTAAAGCAAAAATCTAAAAAAACAATCAGTGTTTAATAGTACTAAAAAATCAAGGTAATTCACTTTGTCTGAGGAGTTATTTATAGGGTTGAAGCGATCTGAAAAATTCAAAGAGTTTCTTAGACGAAATTGGATCATTATACTCATCTGGTTTGTTGCTTTAGTAATTAGAATTTTAGCTGCTGTTTTTAGCAAAGGGTATATTCATCCTGATGAACAATATCAGTCAATTGAAGTAGCATACAATGAGATTTTTGGATTTGGGAAACTTCCATGGGAGTTCATAGAGGGTGCGCGCTCTTGGTTGTATCCATACATTGTTGTTGTGATTTTCAAAATTATGATCTATTTTGGGGCAACGAATATTGAAACAATTCTAATTGGTGTAAGATTGTTTTCCGGTTTAATGTCAATGATAACAGTAATCGTTGCTTACTACTTTGGAAAAAAATTATACAGTAAATTTGTTGGCATTATTGCATCTGGTTTTGTAGCAATTTGGTTTGATTTTATTTTTTGGTCAACCAGGACTATGACAGATAGTATCGCTATGAATTTCTTCTTTTTAGCTGCATATTTGGTATACTGTAGCATTCAAAAAGGAAACAAGAATAGTAATAAAATTGAGAGAAAGTTTTTCACGAAAAAAATTTTACAAAGTTTTTTTGCTGGAATTTCAGTAGGATTGGCTTTCATGTTTAAATTTCCAGTTGCAGCAATTGGTTTACCTTTGTTTATTTGGATAATTGTACATAAGAAATGGAAGGAGCTAGCTTTCTTTACAGGATCAATCATTCTCTTGGTTATTGTTCAAGGCTTAATTGATTTAGCTACTTGGGGGTCATTTTTGCATTCAGCCATAACTTTTCTTGACTATAATATTATCTCAGGTGGAGCAGCATCTCATGGGACACATCCCTTCGGATCATATGCGGCATTGCTTGTGGATTCTTATTTAGAGTATTTCTTAATTTTTCTTCTCTTCATATTAATAGCTCTACAAAAGGACAAGAAGACTCTATATCTTGGTTCTATCGTGGTGTTTTATCTTCTTATATTTACATTCATTAAACACAAAGAATATCGATTTATATTACCTATTATGTTTTTACTAGTCTTATTAGCAGCAAAAGGATTTGCAAAGTACCCAAAATTTATTCATAAAGCAAATTTGCGAAAAGGAATATATTTATTTTTTATAATTCTGACAATTATTTATTCCGGTGTCATGAGTTTTTCATTAAAATCATTTCGACCTAATAATCAGCATTGTCTTGCTTTTCAGTATGTTGGCAATTTACCTGATGTAGATGTTGTAGCTACTCTTGAAGGTCCTGGATTTGGAGCTCCTGGTTTGAGTTATTTACAAAAAAATGTTACCTATTTAACAGGTTCTATTGCGAACATAGATTATTTCTGTACACATTATAAATCGTCTACTCTCTTCATTGTAATTCATGAGAAAGACTACTTAGAACGAGAATCATACATTACGACTATCTTTAATGTAAGAGGAGTCAGTTTGAATATGACTTTTTCAGGAACTCATGATAGATTTGATAGTACTGTGTTAGTTTTCAAAAAACCAATATCATAAAAAGAAAATAAGAAATTAAAAAAAATAAAAAGAAATTTGTCATGTTCTGATAGAACAATGACAGAATAATAATTAGCTCAACCAAAGAGTGAGCTTAATCCTGATTCTTCTTCCTCTTCTTCCTCTTCTGGTTCTGGTGCAGGAGCAGCGGCGGCAGGAGCAGCAGCAAGTGTAGCTGCTGGAGCAGCAGCACTAACCACAGCTGGCATAACAGCGGCAGATTTCAAAGCATCTCCAATGTTAACATCGGCTAAAGCGGCAACTAGTCCTTTGATTCTGTTTTTATCAGGAGTTACTCCTGCAGCAGTTAAAACATCAGTAACTGCTTTTTCAGTAATCTTTTTACCAGCGGAATGAAGTATTAATGAAGCGTGAAGGTATTCCATTTTTTGTTTTTCTCCAAATATTTTACTAACAATTATATTTTGTTATTCTTTATTTGCTTTTCAGCTAACAATTGATGGTTAGCATTGATTTTAAAAATCTTGCGTTCCCAAGTATAATTAAAAATTTAATATCCAATCCTTCCAGATGAATTTATAAATAGTTATTTGTTTGATAGATTAACTACCTATCACTGATTTGTCACTGAATTAGCCGGAGTTTTCTTTTATGTCATCAAAGAAAGATAAGAAAAAGAAGAAATCTATTCCGAAAAAGGAGATTCTAAAAGTTATCAAGGATGTCGAATACTTAGATTTAGGTGATCCTTTTGGAGAAAGTGCTCGAAGGTATCTTTCTTTTCAGATAAGTAAATTCATTGACAATGAGGAAGTTTCAGGTTCTATTATAACTCCAGAAGGAGTTTATATTTCTCTTACTGCTACTGAAGTAAAAGACATTGTTCGTTTAATTAAGGCTAAAGGAATTTTTGAAATTGAAGCAGTAGCTCTAGAAAATAAGTGGCCCGTTGAAACTGTGAAATTAATCGCACAAAATCGTGTGAACTTACTCTATCGAAAAGATGGGAAAGCAATTACTCGAGAGACAGCCCTAGATTTACTTTATCAACAGATTATACAAGGATTAGATTTAGATATCTATGAAATTGCAGATGAATTAGAATTGAAACGATCAATAACAAGAGACCTTCTGATGACACTAATTAATGAAGGAAAAATAGAAGGCTATTATATAAAATCATCACATAAATTCCTCCCAATTGAATTACTAGAAGAATCGATTAGGGAACTGATTGAAGATTTCGAAATGAAAAATGTATCAGAAGTGAAATTCAGTGAGATTGCAGATGAATATGGCATAGGAGAAGAAGAGGTTTACAATATCCTACTAAAATTGTACAATGTTGGGGATATAGATGTTCAGCTAAATCTAGGGCAGAAAATCTGTTTCATTAAAGATAATCTCGAGAGAGAAGAATGGGATGAACGCATCCCTGAAGAAGAGAAGAAACTGGAAATTGAGGACCTAACACAAAAAGATAAATAAGCTTATCTTTGGGATGAAAAGAAAGTTTTTATGTAGAGTAAATAAATGTCATAAAAGAAAAACTAAAAATTGGAGATTAAACAATGAGCGCACCACCAAAACCAAAAAGAAAAATGCCAGACGAATACGATGTATTAACTATAAAACTAGCAGCCAAACTGAAAAAGGAAGTTGGATCTGAAATTGCAGCCTTACTATTAGTTGGTAGTGTTGGTCAAGGTAATTATGTGAAAGGAGATTCAGATTGTGACTTCTACATTGTTATCAAAAAAGATCGTGACAAACAAGTAGAAATTCTGCAAAAAATAGGGATGGTAAAAGCAGAATTTGAAAATGACCCACAATATTCATCAATTTTAGATTTGATGGTCTTCTTTGAAGAAGATCTCAATGAACAGAATATCAATGCATCAAGTATTGTTAATTGGGTGCATATTTGGACAGGGCAACAAGGGGTTCTTAAAATCGGTAAGGACAATCCTTTCAGTAAATTAAAAGTTACCGAGGAAAAACTCAAATTAGGCGCAACACAAATGTGCCTAGATAATGTTTTCATCATGCGTGATGGTTTCTTAAATACTCCAGCTGCAAATACTGATGAATTAGCTTTTTATGGAAGTGAAGCAGCTATTGCTTGTGCTCAAGCATTACTAGTTTTCATTGGTGAAAAAGGATTCAATAGATATAGTGTTCCTGAGCTTTTCAAAGAAAAGTCTCCAGTAAAGGCTTCTCCAAAGGTTGTTATCGATGCTCGTGATTTCCGTTTAGGTGCAAAAATCGATAATGTTACCGATTTCGTAGAAAAATGCTACGACTTTGGGTGGGCAATTCTCGAATATATGTTAAAGAATACAAAATAATCTCAAAATAGTACAGAAGGAATAAAACTTGACTTATCGTAGTGATATTGTTCATTTGAGAAGTTTAGTTGGAAAAACTGACGCTCAGATTTATCTTATCGTAGGTCCTCCTGGAGCAGGGAAAGAAGCTTTTGCTTTACAATATATGATTGATGGATTCTCTGAAAAGAATAATGCTGTTTTTATTACCACAGATGATTTTCCGGATGACATAATAGGCAAAATGAGAGAAATGGGATCTGATGCTAAGCCACACATTGATTCAAAACAATTACAATTTATCGATGCTTTCTCATATAGAACTGGAGAAAAAATTGATAGAGATATGTTAACGGTGGAAAACGTTAGAGATTTAACTGGCATCAGTGTTATTTTGAAGAAACAGATCGATACCAAAGAAAATCTCCGATTAGTCTTCAATACAATTTCTACAATATCTATCTATAATAGTGGCATAGCCTTACTTGATTTCATTCAAGCACAAGTAGCTCGACTTAAGCAAAGAAAGCACAGTGGTTTAATATTAGCTCATGAAGGTATGATGGACGAAAAAGTAATCCAGGGTATTAAAGCATTTGTTGATGGCGTTATAGAATTTAAAGCTGAAGAAGACGAAAAAGGTGTCTTACAAAGAAAACTCCGCATTGTTTTTGCTCCGAATATTAGAAAATCTGGTTGGATCAATTTATACCAAGAATGATTTAGTGTGCTAGGAATCGCACATCTATTCATTTTCTTTCTTTTCTCTTTAATATTAGAATTATATTGATAAATTTAAATAGACCATTGATAAGAATTACCTCGTGGACTTAAATGGCTGAATGGTATAACTATGTTCTTGCTTTGTCACCTTCCGTTGTGATACTTGGATTATATTTAGCAAGTTATCTCATTGGAAAAAGAAAGAATAAGGCATTTGCACTTGAGATGCTGTCGAAAATTGCAGTTCCACTGAATGATTTTTGTGATTCCTTCGAAAAGGTTACCCAAGAAAAGGAACGCTATCAGTTGGTATGCAGACCAATCAAAGATGCTCCAATGAAGTCTATGATCGTTCTCGGTATTCCTTTAGGGAGACCGTTTATTATAGGGTTCATTTGGGATAAAATTAAGAAAAACAAAGATAAATACACACTCTCAGCAAATTTGAGGAGAAGACCTCCTTTTTCACTTGAAGTACTCTCTAAAAAACGAAAGAAAGTCTTGAAAGGAGACCAAGATTATTTTATGGAACTAAAGGAGTTAAGCACTACAGGATTTCTCAATGAATTTTTTATTATTAAAACAAATAATACCAAAATGGCAACTAAAGTCCTTTCGAATGAACCATTGTTAAGATTACTAGCAAAAACTCGAAATCAGACACTTTGGTTATCCTTGAGAGAAGAAATAAAAGAAGTTGGAATGCAATTCGAGTCTATTTTTGAGTATGAAGAAGAACAAATTGAAAATACTGTTGATCTGTTCTTAGAAGTTATAGAAGCAATACCATATCCTAAGAATTGGTAAAAAATTGTGACTATTTAAACGCATCATTTCACTTATACTTATTTTCGAATTTGTGCGAGCACTTCGGGGATTTTTTCGATAACATCAGTTGCCAATAAACTGTTACCAAAATCCTCTGCTGCAAATTCTCCTGCTTTCCCAGTTAGATAAGAAGCAGCACAGGATGCTCTGAATAAGTTTGAATTAACAGCACAAATTGCTCCAAGAATCCCTGCAAGAACATCTCCTGTACCACCAACAGTCATTCCTTCATGTCCGGTTCTATTGATTTTGTATTTTTGTCCATCACTGATAATATCATATTTACCTTTTAATATGACAGAACAGCTATGCTTCTTCGTTTTCTCTAGAACAATTTGAATTTGATCTTGCCAGTTTTCTTTCAACACATCTCCAAATACAATCTTAAATTCCCCTTTGTGTGGGGTTAAGACAATTGGTTTATTTTTTAATATTGCTAAATTTTCTGATAGAGCCTTTAATGCATCAGCGTCAATCACAATTGGTTTATTTTTCGGAATTTGATCTAAAATCTCAGTTACAAATTTGAGAGATTGTGGATTATCACTCATCCCAGGACCTAAGACCATTACATCGAATTTTTTGAAAATTTCAAGGATTTCGGGGATGTGATTTGGTGTTAAATACTCTCCTTCAAGTTGTCGAACAATCATATTAGGGGAATCAGATCTAACAGAATTTGCTATACTTTCCGGAATGCAAGTGATTACTAAATCAGCCCCAGTTCTTAAAGCAGCTCTAGAAGCCAAAACAGGAGCACCTGAATATTTACTACTCCCACCAACCACTAAAACAGATCCATTTTCACCTTTATGAGAAGTGGCTTTTCTTTTTGGTATTGCTAGGTGTAGGTCACCTTTTCCAACGAAAAGCTCTGCTTCTGGTGGCACACCAATTCCTTTCACTATTGTTTTTTCTTTCAATCCTTCTATTGTTAAGCAAGGTTTTGTGTCGTGAAATGTTACAACTAAATCCGCTGTAACCATCATTTTTGTTTTCTTCGGAATATCAGAAAACATACCAGATGGCAAATCTACACTTATGGTTGGTTTGTTAGCATTATTCAATGCCTTAATCGCACTTTTAATTGGTTCATAGGGTTCACTAGTAATTCCAATACCTAGTAAAGCATCAATTATTAATTCTACATCTGTTAGCTCATTTTTCATACGAGAAATTTTAGAGGAATCATTTATTATAATAATATCAATCGAATTCTCCATTTGTTTCAATATTTTAAAATTCTGTTTTGAGATAGTAGTTCGGATTTTGTTCTCTTGCCCAAGTAAAATAAGTTTTATTTTGCGATCCTTTGATGCAAGATGTCTTGCAGCAACCATCCCATCTCCACCATTATTTCCTGTTCCACAGCAAATTGCTATAGATTTTGTTTTTGGATAATGCTCTAAAACCACCTGAGCTACTGCTGCTCCTGCATTCTCCATTAATTGGGCTACAGAAACACCTAATTCTTCACTGTTTAGATCGATGATTTTTACTTCTTCGGCAATTAAAACCATTGGTTTCATCTCTAGATGAATGTTAGTTATTTAGTTGTTATAAGATACAAATTGTTTATTTTTCTGTTTTTCTGAAGATTTGTTCTAGCTAGTAATAAAAAAAAGTGTTATTAGCTATTCTGTTGTTATTTAAGTAGGATTTTCTTCTTCTTTTGGTTTTGCCTTTTCAACGGCAAATTCTATTTCATGTTCGAGCACACTAGCGATTTGTTGAAATTCTTCTGAAAAAATATTGTTCTCTCGAGTTAATCTTCTTGCCAAATTTGTATATTCTTTAATAAATTTATCAAAATATTCTTCAGTTTTTTTGTTAGACCGTTTACCCACAATAAAAATAATTTTCGCAGATTTTGCAAGATTTTTGTGAATTATATTTATGGAATTGATTGTCTCTATATTATTTACAATATGTTCCTTTATTCTGTATAATGATTGGTGACTTATTTTATAATCTAGCAATTTCTCAATAAGCAATTTATATTGTAATAAAAATTCTATCAGTTCGATGACTTCAAGCTCAATAGAAGATATGGCTGCTAGCAATTGTTTCTTTAATTCATTAGATTCTCGAGTTTTAGCTTTCCCAAGAAACTTTTGTAGCTCACTTGCATCGCTTAGAATTCCTTCTTGACCTTTAATTCGGAATGAATTGTAGTATTTAAGGAAAAGCGTCTGGAAATCGAATGCTTGCTTGTACAATTGCTTAAGAATATAACCAAGCGACTGTGATTCCTTAAGATTCTGACCCAAATTTCATCATCCCTTTGAAAGCCTAAATTCTTGTTTCTTTCTTGTGCTTTATGTCTAAATATATTAATTATCCCCTTTTATGACTTTCAGTTACGGTAGAAAATCATTTTTTTAAAGGTATTTCATGAAATTTTTTTTGTTTCATAGGGGCTATTATTATTAAGATCAATTTCACATAAATCATCATCACAGTATTCATGAGTCATTCGTTTGCCCTTTACGCGTAAAAGGGCGTTGAAAATTACAAATAATGAAACGCCCATATCGCCGATTAATACAGCCATCCATAAGTCAATCCATCCAAAATAAGAAAGAACAAAAAGAACTATTTTAATCAAAATAGCTAAAGTAATGTTCTGAACTATAATCCTCATTGCTTTTCTACTAACCGTTATGAGATAATGTAAGGCTTCGAAGCTATCAGTCATTAGAACTATATCTGCAGTTTCTAAAGCAATATCAGATCCCTTCGCACCCATTGCTATACCTACATTTGCATGAGCGAGAGCAGGAGCATCATTTATCCCGTCACCAATCATGGCTACGTGACCATAGGTTTCATAAATTTCATCTATAATTTTCATTTTTTGATCTGGAAGTAATTCTGCATAATACTCATCTATCTTGAGTTCACTAGCTATATCACTTGCAGTTTTTGAATTATCTCCTGTAAGCAAAATCGTTTTCTTAATGTTTAATTCTTTTAATTCATGAATCATACCTTTTGCATGAGGTTTGAGCTGGTCTTGAACTGAAATAAGACCTACTACTATGTCATCGTTACTTATAATCACAGTTGATTTTTGTTCCGATTGCATTATTGCTAGACTAGTTGCTAAATGATCGTCCATTTCTAGCTCATTTTCAATCACTATACGATGATTTCCTACAAACCATTTTTGCCCATTGATCACTCCTTGGACACCTAATCCAGCAATTGATTTGAAGTCTGTAACTTCTACGGATTCAATCTTTTCATCTAGCATTTTCTCTTTGATAGCTTTAGCTATAGGATGTTTGGAATTAACCTCAAGAGAACCACTAATTCTAAGTAATTCAATTTCTTCATAACCATCAATGGCAATAATTTCCTGAACTTGCGGATGACCCAGTGTCAAAGTTCCTGTTTTGTCAAAAGCAAATACTTTCGTTTTACTCAGACTTTCAATATAGGCTCCTCCTTTTATAAGAACACCATTTCTTGCAGAACGACTGAGTGCAACAACAATAGTTATTGGTGTAGAAAGCACAACTGCACAAGGACATGATATTACTAAAATTACTAATGCAATTTTAACCCACTCTGCTAGATTTTCCACATATAAACCACCACCAAAGAGTGGGGGAATAAAAGCGGTAATTAATGCCACAACAAACATAATTGGAGTGTAATATTTAGCAAAATTATCAATGAAACGATCAATAGGTGCTCGTTGATCTGAATTCTCTACTAATTCCACAATTTTTCTCAAAAAAATGTCTTCATATTTCTTTGTTACCAAAATTATTAATGCCCCATCTTCACAAAGAGTTCCTGCAAAAACTTCATCCCCTTTTGTTTTTAAGATAGGCATTGATTCACCCGTTATCGGAGCTTGATTTACGTATGATTTGCCTGAAAAAATAACCCCATCTAAGGGAATTCTTTCACCAGCTTTTACGATAATGTGTGAATTTATTTCGACGCTGATTGCAGGGACAATAATTTCTCCATCGCTGGTTTCCAATGTTGCTTTTGAAGGAGCGTAATTAATCAAACTTTCAATAGAGTTCTTCGCACTCTCAATACTGATGTTTTCTGCTAATTCAGCTATAGAAAATAAGAAAACAATACTGGTTGCTTCTATATCTTCCCCTAGAATTATTGCGCCAATCGCTGCAACAGTCATTAGTATATTAATATCAATCTTGAACCCCTTCAGCGAAAAGAAGGCTTTCTTAAAAATGAATAAACCGCCAATTATCATACCAAAAATGTAAGCTATACGTGAACCCATTGGCTTTACAAAAGCAAATTGTAATAATGCCCCAATCATCAACAATAATCCTGAAACGATTATTGTATACAGTTCTTTTTTCTTGAAAATAGACCTCCAGATGCTTTGTTGATGACGTCTCTCCAATTCATCTTGTATTTCATCTTCTGATTTATATTCTGAACTCTCTTCTCTGTATAGAGAGTAACCAGCTTTTGTGATTACTGATTTTATTTGTTCTTCAGATACTTTATCTGGCTCAATTTCAAAATAGATTTTCTTGAAGACAATGTTTATTCTTACATCAAGTACTCCTTCTAACCCCAGGAGTTTCTTTTCCAGAGTTTTTCCGCAACCTGCACAATCTATTCCAATAACTTTGTAGGAAAGTTTTGTACTTGACATCTTGAATTTTACAGCCTAATTTTTTTTAATGCCTGTTTTACCAGAACAATAACTCTCATTCATTTTAATCTATAGTTTGATTTAGAAAATAAGAAAGCAACAATTATTTGCTTATATTTGTATGGGGGTTAAATTCTCTTCCAAAACGAGACTTATTACTAGTTTTTTAAACGATAAAAAAGTAATAAATCTCAGTATTTGAGAACTGTTAGAATTATTGTGATAGACATGAGTGCAAAATTCTATTTCAATACAGCTATGAGAAATATAGCTAATGGTAAGAAACAATCTTTACTATATATTCTTGGCATATTTCTTTCAGTCACATTATTGATTTCACTACGATTGTGGTCTTCGACAGCAGAAGACCTTGCAGCTCGTGATTTTCTAACAGACCAAGATTTTGAACTAAAAATCACAACATATATGCCCGATAGAATCCCCTTCATTCTTGACTGGTTAGATAATGATCCAATAGTCCAAAAAACATATGAGATGTACTACAATCTTGCTTGTTTTAATGCAGAGGAAAAAGATCCTGATTATATTTTTGATCCTCAAGAAGATCCGAATGATCCAATATCGATAACAGCTTTAGGTCTCTGGCCTAAAGATTCCTTAGATCGAATAGAATCTCAATTCTCTGTTCGTGGTTCATTTGATTTACAACCTAGTGAGGTTCTTATTAGTGAATATGAAGCAAAGGAAATAGAAGGAATTGTAGGTTATGCTATAGAACCAGGTATGAAAATTAATATTAGTATTGCAAGAAGAAGTCCGGAATTAGGAGAAGTTCGTCTCTTTCATATGGAGTTACGACATTTCTATAATGTAACAGTTAAAGGTATTTACCGTCCTATACCAACAATTTCAATGCTACAAAAAACCTTCTCTGCAAGTTTCCTCAGAGATTCAGTAATTTTCTTACGAGAAAACATAATGGATTTAGATATCCTTCAAATGAGAGCAAACGGAATAGAACCAGCTATTATGGTTAAAACCAAAATAGATGAATTGAAAAAAAATGGTATTGGAGAGATTCTAAATATTCTCGAGGATTTAGCTGATAGATTGAAAATCGCATACCAATCTTCACAATATATTATTTTAGACACTCCGACAATTGAGCTTCAACAATCATATAGTTTAGCTCAAACAGCAATTGTTTTTATGGTGCCAGTTATTGCTTCTAGTATAATTTTAACAATATTCACTACGAATATTGTAATTGAAAAGAGAAAAGGTCAACTATATACAATAAAAGATCGGGGAGGACAGAACTGGCAGATAATTGGATTAATACTTTTGGAATTCTTAATCTTAACACTTATTGGAATATTGCTCTCTATAGCAGCTTCTTTTATAATAGCGTCCTTAATTCCATCCATTGCTTCTGGTAGTTTTTCAGGAGCAGTTTTTAGAGAGTTTATTACTAAAGTAAAATTTCCGTATACCTTAACACTTTACACAACCGTTAGTGTTCTTTTAATCTCAAGTCTATTCGTTTTATTGAAATTAAGAATGGTTTTACAAAACAATGTAGAGGAGAAACAAAAGCAAACAAGAGAACGCATTCAAAAACTTGGAGTAATAATTACCATTAGTGGACTACTAGTTCTAACTTTGATATATTTAATCTATAATACGATCCAAAATCAAAGGGATATAGTTGATGTTTACAACTTTGATATCTACCAGTCACAACAAAGTATGATGATCTTTCTATCAATAATTCTGCTCATAATTCTCCTAGCAATAATCGCTACACTTTTCAGTAACAATATCCTTGGAAAATTAAAATGGGTGTACGACAGATTCTTCCTAAACAAATCATTTTTTGTTACGAATTCTTTGAAAAATTCAAAGAGTAAATTAACTTCAATTTTGATAATACTCATCATTATCTCATGCTTCAATGTTTTCACATTAAACATCTATGCAACAATTAAAGCTAATGAGCAAGCAGAACAATATTATAAAAATGGAGCAGATTTACGGATTCACACATCTTATGTTGAATCCACGTATGATACAAATATTTCAGCTATTGATGGGATAGACGAAATAATGCCCGTGTTGAAAACTGAAGGTAAGCTAATCTATAATAGAGTTACAGTTTACGGCATCGATCCTATTGTTTATTCTCGAATTGGTCGGTGGGACAGTGTTTCTACAAATCAAGATGTAGTAAACAATATGCTGCATGATCTAAATCAATCGGATAAAGGAGTGATAATTAGTGATTATGTCTCAGAAAGACTAAATCTCACCCTAGGATCAACATTTACTATAGCTGATTTGCCTTATGGAAGTGCTTACGAAGCCTTTGAAGTTAAAGGTATTATCCATTCAGCACCGGGTCTTGGTCTTGCATATGGCATCAATATAGAATTAAACCAACCAAATCAGGAATTCCTCCTGGTTAATGAAAGAACTTTAAGAGAAGACTATTTGGTCACAGATACAAATTTGTTCTTTGCAAAATTAAAGGATGATGCTGACAAAAACAAAGTTAGTGAAGATCTTTTGAATCTTGAAAATGTAATCAGTGTTAATCCTGAAGTTGTAAATGAGAATTTCGTTGGAAAATACATTAGAAATTATATTCCTGATGTTAAGACATTTCTTTTGATACAAATTTTACTCATGAACACTGTTGGACTTATAATCATTGGAAATAATATAGAGTTCATTCTAAAACAAAGAGACCAGAGCAACGCAATACTCAATACTATAGGTAATTCCAATAGAAGCCTTATCCAAATTATTTTTGCTGAACTACTTGTTATTGAAATAACTTCTATTATCATTGCATTTATTGTTGGGTTACCATTATCTGTTTATAGTGTTCATTTTAATAGACCAATTTTCACGAATCACAACATCTTAGCTTATAACTTCAAAATGGATGTGATTGGGATTCCAATTTTTATTATTGCAATATTAGCTATCTCACTCTTAGTTACAATTCCATCATTAGTGAGATTTTCAAAACAAAATATCTCTATAATGCTAAGAAAGTGATTAGAAAGAAAAGACTCCGAGTAAGATAGTGCCAATGAATATTGCTAAAGCGATTACAATCATTATAGTGAAAATAGACCAATGCCATTTCAAAATATAATGACCATTTGATAGTCTTATTGGGATTAGACTTATCAAGACAATTTGTGAAGTAAAGAAAGCAGCATTTATGAAAAACATAGCAATGATAACATCTGGTAAAAACCAACCTAGAAAAATAAAGGTAATACCAAGTGCTAAATTGATGAATAAACCAATGGAACTAACAAGTCCCTTCTGTTTTTTAGTCATTAAATGGATTTCAGGAATAACTACCAAACCTGGGAAGAAGATTATCTTAATGGGAGAAATTGACATAACCAAATTAATTATTAGACCTATTTTTGAAAGCACATATCTTGAGGAGAAGCCATATTTCTTAGCTAAGAGCTTCTTTGGAAAAACTAATGAGAAATACACTAGGATTATATTGAGTGAAAAAAATACAAAAAAGTGCCAGGGTAGACTTGACATTAAGATTGAGATAAAACTGTATGAAATGATCATTAAGAGTAAACCTAAGAGGAAATCTAGGATTTCATTGCCAACTGAAAAATAATCACCAACCATAGAAAAGAATAAACGATCCATTGCTTTTCTTCTGGTAGGTCTTGTGGTGTAGACTTGACCTGAATCATCGGTTGTATAATAGTGAGAATCTGATTCAAAATATTCAGGTTCGATTGGAGCACTTTTCCTTCTTTGACGTCTTGTCCTTTTCTCACTAACTTTTACTTGTGTTTCTTCCTCTACATTTGATTGTGTATAGGATGGAGAAGTAGCAAGATGAAGTTTCTCACAATCATGGTTTTCAGGTAGACGATGTGTGGTACAAAATGACTTAGTGCAATATCGACATTTGAAAGGTAAAGCTTCCTTTCTATCACAAGTAGGATATTGACAAGTTACCATTTTCTAAATCCACGTTTCTAATGAAATAGAAGTGATTTATAGCAATTGCTTTTATTTTGAATTGAATACCAAGAAAGATTTTCTTATATTGGGATTACAGGGATTGATTCCTTGCCAAGAAGCTCTTTCGAACATTTTATGAACTCTACAGATGTCCTAGTAAGATACCAGATGATAGTCACAAATATTATGGAAACCCAGACTACTACTGGAATAATTTGAGTTAGTCGTAATGCAGGTTGTACGATTATTAGATAAAAGAAAGAATTCTCTGAAGCAGCTAATTTAGATAATTCTAGAAAAGTTACTGGATTATAAGCTTCATAGATCACTAGTGCAATCCCATGGATTAGTGTGAGCAAAGTGTATTCAATTAGCAATCCTTTCTTTTTCCGAAGCGCTATGAATGGAATAAACCAAGCTAGAATTTGGATGTTTATTGCTTTGAAACTAATCGCAAATATGAAAATAGGCAGAAAAACTAGCAGCGTAATTGTAGAGAGCGGTAGCTTATCAATGGTATGTGTTTTCATTAAACCCTTATATCTTAGAATATAGATGAGAAACACTATGAAATAGATCCCAACAAAAAGTGGCAAGTAGAGTTTTTGAATAAACCAAGGTTCGTTTTGAGATGCATAAGTATCATCTATTCCTCCAACATACTTCATCTTGAAACCACTCCAGATAATGAACATTGCATTCCAGATAGAGAAACCATAGGCAATATGAGAATTTCTTAACAAAATGGCTGAAATAAAATCTGAAGGAATTGTAATTAAGAACGGAAAGATGGGCAAGAAACCAAGAAGCAAACCCAAAAGAAAAGGTAAAATATCATCTTTTTTCATCCAGAAAATCACAAAAGGAAGAAAAATGAAACCGATGTATTTTGCTGAGGAACCTAGTGCAGCATAAAAAGCAATACCAAACCAATTACCAATCTGAATACAATAAATAACCATTGCAAAACAAAAGATGAGGAGACTATCGTACCTTCCACCACCAGTTTGAAATATTAACGGTAAACCAAATGCTACAAAATAGCCTGCAATTAATTTCGATTTTCTGACTTTTTCAAATGTAGGATCATCTAAAACATTGCCTTCGTAATCGCGCTTAATAATGGCTTTCTCGACAATTTTCATCACAGCTAAAGCTATACCAATATCTGACAAGAGAAAAGGAAATTTCATAAAAACTCGAAGAGCAATGATATTGTTTTTCCAGGGACAAATGAAATACATAGTCACATACAAAATATCCGCTAAAGGCATATGTGTTGATTGAATATCAGTATAAAGTCTTTCACCTGCAAGAACTCTTTGAGCGATCTCAATGTAGAAATCAAAGTCCATTCCCCAATGTGTGAACAGGATAAAGAACATTCTACAAGCTATCACAAGAAGAATAATTCGTATTTCAGGCATTTGCCAGATTCTTTTGATAAAAGAAGCTACTTTTAACCAAGAAATTCTAGATCTTCTTGTAACTGTATTTCCAGCTAGCATATGATCTAAATCCCCTTCTATAAATTTCTGAGAACTCCTATTTCCAAATCTATTAAATAATTGATCCAAATCTATATCGAGTTTCTTCAATTAATAACCCCTTTATTTTTTAGTGGAATTCTCAACTACAAACATTTGTTTGGTAATTTGTAGTAGTAGAATCTAAGTTTAGACTCAATCATCTCTCTAAGATTTCACTTAAAAACTTCTAAATCGTTTAGGGGACTCAAAAATCACTAACGTTTGGAAGAACAAAAATAAAAAAAATAGAAAGGGGTGCGAAAAATTCGCACATTAATTCATATGATATTATTTGCGTCGCTTAATTAAACCTATTGCTGCAACTGCGAGAAGTGCTGGAATAGCAACTAACCAAGTGTATCCTGGGAATATTCCACCTTTAATTGGATCGGGAGGATTGTAGTTTGGATTGATAATTTTGAAATCAAAATCAATGGAAATTGTTCCAGTTGGCATACCGGAGATTGTAGCGAAATCAGAAGTGATTGTTACATCAACATCTGCTTTTATTCTCATTCCTGCGAGTACACCTGATTCTGAATAAGCTATCCAACCTTCTTGATGAAGAATTGCATTGATGTCGATTGTTGGATCAACTTGAGGATTAAAGAAACCTTCTGGAGTTATTAGTGCTAATGCTGTTGAAAATTCTACATCAACATCTATTGATTCTTTTAAGAAGAAGTAACCCCTCTTTTCCTCGACTCCAAATTGGGCATCGATTGAGTTAATTGTGAAATCTAAACCAGATGTTGTAGTAGGGATAAATGAGAGGACATCCTCTAGATAGATGCCAATAATTGTGTCAAATAAGACCATATAACCACCATAGATATCATAGTCAGCAGTTATTGCTGGAGCGTAGAAGTTTGTGAAAGTCATTCCAGTATCCCACAATGGTGGTTCTTCTGTTTGGAATCCACCTAAGAAGCCCATGAACAGGTATTCGTTTACTGCTTTAACTAAGGATTCTGTAGTGAAATCATAGGAATAAACATCTGCAGTGTAATAAAGCCCTTCAACGTCAGTAATTATATATTTTAGTAATGTTTGACCTTCCATACTTGCAATTTCATCTGTATAGCTATCTATCATAGATGTATTGAGCATGGAATAAATATCACCAGTACCTTCTACTGCTAGATGAGCAATATCTGCTACTAATGCGATTTCTTGACCTATCGTAAGATCTAATCCCTTAGTCTCTACTGAGGCAATAGCAATATCAAAAATCATGTCACTGTAATTCATGCCCATAATGTAAATGTCTTCAATGCGGATATTAGTTAGGATACCATCAGATTTTCTATAAGTTGCAGACATAGAACCATCACCAATAGATATATGTGCTGTGAAGTCATCTGCCAAATTTTCAACTTCAAATCCAACAGCTTCAAGTGTAAGTTCATGAATAGCCCAGCCATCATCTAAGAAGAAGAATGTTGTTGGGTAAGATCCATTGAAATGGGGAACACCTGAAACAATTATTGCGGGAGTTGCTGCTCCGGTTGGTATAACTAAATCCAAGGCAGTAAATCCTTCACCGATAGTTATAGTTTCATCATTTTGGAAAATTAAACCCATTCCGTAATTGATCCATTTACCAATTACTCCGGATCCAAAATCATTATCTTCTACAGACATAACTTTAACATATAATTGATTTCCTGCAAGATCCGAAATGGTTACATTTGGTATTGCTGGGAAAGCAAGCTCATTAATATCATATTTAATGGTCATTCCAGCAGTTACGCCAACGTCATCACCAAAAGTATTTGGAGTGTAAACTGGATCAACGGTATTATTTGTACCAATGACAGTTAACAAAGGTGTGAGCATTAGCATCATTGCTGTAAAAACTATTATTTTGTTCAACCTCAAAATTATATCACCTAATGATAGGAATTTTTCCAACGTAAGTAGTTCGTACTTACATCTAACTATTTATTAATTAACAGTTTAATAAAGGGTTGCTATTAGGTAAGTAAATTAATCTTCTGTGCAATCTTTAGATTCTAAGTGGTGGATTCTTCTTCTCCTGCTGGAGATATCTTGCCAAGATTGAAACCTATGATCTGGAGAATCGGTCCTGCTACCCAGAATAACGTAGCAAAAATCCAAAACACTATTTCCCACGGACTGTCTGGGTTTATTTCATCAACAACTCCATTTAAGGCAAAAATTAGAACGCCTAATACTATGAAAGTAAATCCTAAGATGACAAATAGAATTCTTTTCTTAATAACTGGATCATCTACTTCTTTTCTTGTTCTTGCAAAGTAAATATTCGCTAAAATGATCATAACAACAGGAACTAGGTATAGGAAAATTAAAACCCAAGGAGCATCTTGAGTGGTTTTAATCCCAGTACCAATATCTGTTTGATCTTCTGAATCATAAACAACTTTGTCAAAGATTGCTCCTACTACTGTATTAGCAATTGCAAGGATTATAAGGGGAAAATTAACATACCACTTCTTTAGATAATGCTCACCTTTATACATAGTAAAGGCTGTAGCGAAAATAAGAAATGCTCCAACAGAACCTCCCCCTGAGACAAAATCTCTGATAAGATTGGCACCAATTGTGGGATCTTTAAACAAGAAAGTTAACCCGTTTAATACTAATGAGATGCCCCATGCACAGAGAGAATAAAAGAAAAGAAGATTAAGAGTTGCTTTCACATCTTTTATTAGAATAAGAACACCGACTGTAATCGCTACAACTCCAGCTATAATATTAATAATGTTTATCGGATGCGAGGCAAACATATTCTTCCCTTATCATATCACTTTTTCAGATAGGATTTTGTAGGATAAGGGAAAAATAACTTTTAAATTAATTGTCTTTAACCAAAGATGAGTATTTTTGTCCGCATACGTAATGTTCGATGAATTTTTATTCTAGAAAACACTTTCTAAAAATAGTGTAATCACTCAATTAAACGAGAGGAAACAGATGAGTAAGAAACCTGATTTGAGAGCATTAGCTGGAACAGTTCTAGAAGATGATGCGGATTTTGATGAAGTGCATATTTTGGGAGGACTCGAATCCAATCATAGTTTAAATGCAAATCTAGTAGATGTAAAAGGATCAATAAAACTTCGTGGCAGTCTTTGGACGCACAGATTGAAAGTCTATGGTGGTTTGAGAATCGATGCAGATGTCATTGTTGAAATGGATATGGACATCAAAGGAGGATCAGTAGTAGGCGGGAAAATCCAAGCAAGAGATTTAGATGCATCAGGTGGAGTACAAGCTAAAGAAGGTATTAAGGTTACCAACTTGACTGTTAAAGGAGGAACAAAAAGCAATAAGCACATTGAAGTCGAAGAAAAAATCGACTCAACAGGAGGGTTAACTGCTTTTGGGAATATTTCAGCTTCCGAAATAAAATCTGTAGGGGGACTCATTGCTGAAGGAGACGTGAAGGTTCATGGTTTAGTTGATATAAGAGGGAAAGTGGAAGTCGGTGGGGATATCGAATGCGAGGAATTCATCTTCAAAATAAGTTCACCTTCATTTGTAAATGGAAAGATAAAAGCGAATAAGATTACAATTGAAAAAGACGAACACGCCAAAATGGAAAGTTTTCTAAGAGTAACTGAGATTGTATCTCCAAACAGAATTGAAATAGATTATGTGATAGCAGAACGTGTGGTCTGTCCAAAGATGAAAGCAGGGCAAAACTGCCGAATTGGAGAACCATTGGACAAAGAATACGAACCAGAATATTAGAGGGTAGAAACCCTCTCTCTTTATTTCTGTCGGTCATTTGTAGCTTTTTATATATAATTTCTAAGTGAGCACTTGAATCACTTTGACTGAGTTATGAACATGACAACAATATTAGTTACTGGTGGAGCAGGTTTTATTGGCTATCACTTGACAAAATATCTACTCGAGAGAGACGTCAAAGTAGTAGTTTATGATAACTTCTCAGATTATTACACTCCTCAATTAAAATGGAAGAATGCTCAAGAAGTAGAGAAACTAGGAGCAACCATTGTCGAAGGAGATATTCTTGATAAGAAAACATTGGCAAGAACACTCGAGAAGGAGAACTGTGAACGAGTCATCCATCTTGCAGCCCAACCCGGTGTTAGATACTCAACAATTAATCCTGATAAATCACTGAGAATAAATGTCGAGGGAACATCAAATGTCCTAAATGTTTCTCGAGAATGTAATATCTCAAGAGCAGTAATCTCAAGTTCATCCTCTGTTTTCGGTCCGACTATTTTCATGCCCATGAACGAAGGTCACCCAAGAAATCCAATCTCTTTCTATGGAGTCAGCAAATTAGCCACAGAGAACCTTGTTGCAGTTTGTAGACATCTGTATCCTGATTTTGAAACAACAATTATTCGACCATACACAGTTGTTGGATCTCGTCAGCGTCCAGACATGGGCATAAACATATTCGTTTCCAAAGCTATGACTGATGAAACAATAACTGTTTTCGGTGATGGAAAACAAACCAGAGACTGGACAAATGTTGAGAACATGGCTCAAGCATTTCACCTTGCTGCAACCAAATCTTCTGCGAAGAATGAAAATTTCAATATTGGGGCTGGCACAAGAATATCTGTGAATAGGGTTCTTTCGATGGTTTCTGAGGTGACCAACAGAGAGTTGTCTCTGGAATATGCTGAAATGAACAGAGCAGATGTTCGTGACACTTTTGCTGATATTTCTAAAGCAAAAAGATTGCTAGGCTATGATCCAAAGAAAACTATTTACGATGCAATCGAGGATTTCACAGAGTTTTGGATAACCCAGCACTACAGTAGCCAACTCTTAACTAATGATTCATCGAGTCAAACTGCTAGTTCTATTTCAATAAAATAACATTATATGTGAATTGATAGAAGGGAAATCCAAGTAAGGAAAGTATTAAACATTGGCAGAAGAAATACAAGAAATCCTCGATGAGGAAGAAGAAAAGCGTTCATTAGGTTGGTTCAAGAAGTATTGGAAGTACCTTCTTGGTTTCTTAGTAACAATAAGTTTGTTAGTGATATTAATTTGTTTTGCTGAACCCAAGCTGATTTGGGAGAGTCTTACTGGTTCAAATTATCAGTTAATTCTTGCATCTTTTGGCATTACGTTCTTATTGTTTGTAATCAAAATACTTAGGTGGCAAGCAATTCTTAGAGTACAAGGTTGCAAGATTTCTTTCTTTGAAGCCTTGGATTTAATTCTTATTGGTACTTTTGGATCAGCAATAACCCCCGCAAAAGTCGGGGATATTTTGAGAGCATTTTATCTCTCTAAGAGAAAAGAAGATGTGAAGATAGGGAAAGCAGTTTTTTCTGTTGTGTTTGACAGAATCTTAGATCTTGCGGGGATAATTCTCATCGTTGGAGTAACTACTCCTTTCATTTTAACTAGTGTTGATACTACAATTGCATGGTGGATTCCAGCGGGCATTTCTGTTGGAATCGTAATCTTCATTGTTTTAACTGTTTTAGTTTTTAATAAGAAAATAACAGGTCCAGTCCTAACCTTTTTTGTGAAATTTATCTCAAGAGTATTCAAGAAAAAAGAAGCAAAAAATAAAATTAAACTAACTACAGAGGAGATAGTTAATGATTTCTATGAAGGGCAAAAAAATTATCGAATAAAGAACTATCTTTGGTTAGGCTTCTTATCAATTCTCTTTTGGATAATCCTTGGTATGCAAGGTTGTGTATTATTACTTGCTTTCAATGTTAGAAGTAGTCCTTTTGTTGTTATAGCTGTTTTATGTCTCGCTGCAATAGTTGCAATGTCGATTCCAATAAGCATCAGTGGTATTGGTATTCGAGACACAATTATTATGTCAATGCTCTGGCTTATATTAGGAATAGCAAACGCTGAAGCATTAAACCTCTCGATAATTCAAACCTTCTTGAATGTCTTGATTCCAGGTTTAATAGGTGGGTTCTTAACCTTGCGCAGAGGAGATAGAAAAGATCAACCTAAATCCCCAACTATTGCTTAAGCTCGGTTTTTTCTGAGTAAACTTAAAATAAATCAAGAATCACTATAGAATTGAGGGAGATTGCTTAGATGAATGAAAAAGCAATAGCATTAAC
>JABLTI010000239.1 GCA_013166835.1 Promethearchaeati archaeon
ACTATTAGTGGAGAAATGACAATTACAGTTGATGGTGAAATTTTCAGAAGAGGTGGATATTCCTTTGGTTGGATTCTGTTTGGTTTTGGTATAATAACATCGGGGATCTCAGTTTACTCATTGATTACCTATAGAAGTTCAGATGAAATAAAACGTTACGAAGAACAGATTACTCAATATAATAATGAGAGCAATAATCTTGAACAACAAAAGGAAACTCTGAAAGAAGAATGATTTATAGGTCAAGAGTTATTCTTGACTTATTTTTTCAGACAGAAAATGGTTAATTTGCTCATACATCATGTGTTAGTGTACATATTTCAAACACTTGGATATCAAAATGTCCACTTTATCAAAAGATTTTTCTTAATTCAGTTCCATTTGGAATTAGAATGCTGGAGTAATAACAGTGAAAATTGATGAAAAAGATAAACTCATCCTAGAGGAATTGGCAAAGGATGCTCGATTGCCTACTAAGAGAATCGCAGCAAATTTAGACATTCCAAGAGTAACAGTTCACACTCGTATTGAAAAAATGAAGCAGGAAGGAATCATAAAGAAATTTACTATTCTCACAGATTTCACGAAAATTGGTTTGCCAGTAACAGCTTTCGTTTTTGTAGCGTATAATCCACAAGATAACATTTCACAGCAACAAGTTGCAGAGAAGATTTCACAAATGGAGAATGTTTTCGACGTTCATCTTATATCTGGAGAGTGGGATATGTTGGTTAAACTCAGAGGAGAGTCCTTAGACCAAATTGGAAAAATTGTTTTGGATGATATACGTACTCTAAAAGGTGTAGCTAAAACTATTACTTGTCCTTCCTTTTCAAACATTAAAAATGGCGTTTGAGGAATTACATTTTTCTTCTCAATTCTGGAAATTAAGATAAAGTGAAGTATAGACTTTGGTAGTTTTTTCTAAGGAATCGATATATACATGTTCATCTGCTCCATGCAAATTATTTCCTTTAGGTCCAAAATGAACTGTAGGTATTCCTCCTTCTCCCATGAAAGTATTAGCATCTGTAATCATTTTCATGTAAGCTGTTTTTGGCGTTTGAGATAGTATTTCTTTATATGATGTTTCTAATGATTGGTATAATTTATGGTTTTTTGGAATTTTGTAGGAATTGTAATAGGGTGGAATGATTTCTATGCTTACTTTGGATTTAAGTTTTAAATCAGTTATTAATTGCTCAAAGTCATTTTTTGCTGATTCTTTTGTTTCCCCAGGTAAGGTAAGACGGTTCAAGATAATCTCGCAGTGTTCCGGAACAATAACACTATATGTTTTATATCCTCCATCGATCTTCAACACACAATAAGAACCTTTTCCGAAATCAAAATCATGTGGGATTTTGTAGTTGCCAACAAAAGAAGAATTTGATTTTGAAATTTCATCAATAATACTAACTATTCGAGAAGCATCCGATACTGCATTGACTCCTTGCTCTGGACGAAAAGCATGAGCAGAAACACCTTTTACTAGGATTTTAAACAATATTTTTCCAGTCATTCCTAAAGGTAGAGGATTCTTTTCTGAATCTCCAAACAATGGTTCAGCAATAAGTATGCCATCTGTTCTCCCTTTCCCAAATATTGGATTCTCCAACATTTTTTTCGCTCCAATTCCATATCCTTCTTCATCTATTACTGCAGTAAAATGAATTGTTCCTGGTATATCTTCTCCCGAATCTAGCAAGGCCTTGATGGCAGCAATCTGACAGGCAATACCAGCTTTCATATCAGCTGAACCAAGACCGAAAAGTTTCTCCTCGGAGAACATAGGTATGAAAGGATCATAGGTCCATTCACCGCAAACTTCTACAGTGTCAAGATGTCCATTAAACGTTAGTGTTTTTCCGGTTTTATTGAATGAATGCTGAGCATACAAGTTTGGACGATCAGGTTCAACATTTTCTAATTG
>JABLTI010000240.1 GCA_013166835.1 Promethearchaeati archaeon
CAATTTCACCGGAATTCTAGCGGATTTAAGGGAAATTGATGCTGATATTATTGGTTTACAAGAATCTGATACCTGCCGAATATCCAGCGGTAACGGTGATATAGTTCGCTTTTTCGCAAATAAACTACACTTATATTCATACTTTGGACCAAAGACGGTAACAGGTACATTTGGGATTGCTTTGCTATCTAAATATCCGATTAATAACGCCATAACCCATTACATGTATAGTGCTGGAGAACAAACAGCAACAATTGAAGCACAAATAACTGTTGATACAAGAACATTTAATGTATTTGTTACTCATTTTGGTGAAGATGAGTTTGACAAGGAAAAACAAGCTGAAAAAATAGTAGAACTTACAACTGGTAAAAGTAATACGATTTTACTTGGAGATTTTAATTTCATACCTCTATCATTACAATACAATCTAACTACTTCTATATTAGATGATGCTTGGATAACTGTTTGGCCAACAGGTATAGATGATCAAGGATACGGTGGTTATACAAATAATTGGCAAAACCCAACGAATCATATTGATTTCATTTTCATTTCATCTGATATTACTTTGACTGATTGTAGAGTTGTAAGAGATGCTCATTCCTCTGACCATATGCCTGTTACAGCAACAATACAATTGTAGAAAGGAATGAGAATTCCTTTTTACATAGGTTCTTTAAACTGTTAGTTTTGATAATAAAAGTTTCAAAGAATAATTTTGCCATTTATTCGTGAGTGATAGAGCAATTCAAAATTGTAGATTATAACCTTCTAGAGAAAAAAACTTTCACTCTTGAGGACTATCAATAATATAAAGAAAACAAGTTTTTGGAATCACTAATTTATTCATATTGGTATTTGAAAGGCATATCTGCTAATTGCTTTTCCAAATTTGCTTTAAATTCCTCATGTAATGGACCTTCAGCACCTCTATCTGCTAATGAAATAAAAAACAAATCTGGTTTAAGTTTCAACAAATGTTTCTTAAGTGCATTTATACTTACATTTGAGTCATTAAAATCCTTAAGGAATACTGTGTGCAACCAAAAGGTTCCTTTGTAACCATTTCTGAATTCCAATAGACTTGCTAACATTTCATCCAGTTTTAACCTCTCATGTGGTCTGTTTATCAACTGGAAAAATTCATCTATGACACTATCTAAATCAGCAATTAAGAAATCACAAAGATTTAGGGCTTCACAAACATCCTCTCTACACATTAATGTGCAATTTGTCCAAGAAGCAAGTTTTACATTAGGATAGGCTGCTTTTATCTTCTTATTTAATGATCCAAAAAAAACATAGAGTGTTGGTTCACCTTTACAGCTATACCAGATGTGATCAGGTTCACCATTCTTCTCAATATGATCACTAACCTCTTGGAATATTCTGTTTACAGGAGCAGTGAACAAACGAACATGTTTTTTTCTTGAATAAATCTATATGAATGCATTTCCCCCATCTATCGCTATCCCTGAATTTGATAAATTGATAATCCAAAGAATCCCTCCTGTTAATTAGGTAGTAAACTGAGTACAAAAAAACTTATTGACTAGTATGGATATTTTGGATGATTTTTATCTTCAAGTCTCATTTGGTAGATTTTTTCGTTCTTACAATCTATGTTTTGGAGCTGAAATCTTTTATGAATGGTTTCAAACTTCACAATCTTTTCAGGTGTTACTTTTACAAGAATTAATTCTTTTATATGAGAAAATCTGTCTAACCACATGTTACCAAATTTAGATCTAAATAAATCACTAATCTCTTTGTATTTCTCCTCAAAAACACTACTAAGAACTTCTGCTTTCCCTTCTATTTGTACATTAAACAAGCTTAAAGCGACGTTCGAATTCCCTTTCATTTGTATTATCTTTTTATTATGATTCCAAGATGTGAAATAGATGTCAAGATCATCATTTACAAAAGATATATGACGTGCAGTAACTCTGTTATTTAACGATGTTGCTAAAATCATACCTCTATTTTCAGCGAATAGTGTTAGTATTTCACTTTTTATTATATCAAAAGCAGGCTCTTCTCTCATTTTTATAATAGCTTCTTCACTATCTAGTTCTGAATCACTCAAGTGATTCCCTCCAAGTAAAAAATAAACAGATAAAGGATATTAGATTTATGGGGAAGAAATAATTAAATCGTTGATATTTTCAGTTTCGTAAATACATTGTTACTTCGAGTTAGATTGTTCTTGCCATTCTAAAGTTTGATGAACGAAATATTGATTGTAGAGTGAAGCATATTTTCCTTTTAGAGTTAAAAGTTCCTTGTGCGTTCCTTCCTCAACAATAGCACCATTATCCATTACAATGATACGATCAGCATTTACAATAGTACTTAATCGATGTGCAACAATGATGGCTGTTCGGTCCTCAAGCATTTTTTCTAAGGCTTCTTGGATCATTGCTTCTGTATATGCATCTACACTCGATGTAGCTTCATCTAAAATGAGGATTTTGGGATTTGTGAGAATTGCTCGTGCAAAACTGAGTAGCTGCCTTTGACCCACAGAAAGGTCACGTCCTCGGTCACCAATTTGTGTTTCTAATCCATCGGGGAGTCTATGAACAAAATCACTAGCTTGAACAATATCTAAAACACGCCAGATATCTTCATCCGTAACATCTTTTCTTCCATATTGGATATTCTCTTTAATGGAACCAGGGAATAAATAGACTTCTTGTTCTACCTTACCAAATTGTATTCTATAAGAGTCTAAGGTATAATTGCGTATACTCTGTCCATCGATTAGGATGTCCCCACCTTGATATTCATAGTAGCGAGAGAGCAAGGAAACTAAAGAAGTCTTGCCTGAGCCCGTATGACCAACTATCGCAAGTTTCTCTCCTTTTTGAATAGTTAAATTTAGGTTTTTGAAAACTACATTATCTCTATCATACCAAAACTTGACGTTTTCAAACTGAATTTTTCCCTTAATTTCTTCAATAGGTTGAGCATCTAGTTTCTGCTGAACGATTGGTTTACTATCAATTATACTTAAGATACGCTCAAAGGCTGCCATACCTGCACTTAATTCAGGGAAGAATCTTGCTAACTGCATCACAGGTCTGAAGAAAGTCTCAAGATATAATACAAACAACACCA
>JABLTI010000132.1 GCA_013166835.1 Promethearchaeati archaeon
CACCAGCTTTTAATTCTTTGAAATGGGAAGACACTTACTAATGCAGCATTTCTTTCCATTGCTACTTTAATGAAATGTTTGAGAGATTCTGGTGTGTGCTCTGTATCTGCATCTACAAAGAGTAGATAATCACCTTTTGCTTCTTTATAACCTAAATGACATCCCCAATTCTTTCCAACCCAACCGGGGGGACAATTTTATCTATTACTACTTTATCAACAAATGATTTTGCCATTTCAACTGTTCTATCGGTTGATCCACCATCTGAAACAATTATTTCATATCTCGAATAATTCAATTCTTTTAGAGATTGCAGACAAAGCGCAATATTACTCTCTTCATTATATGTAGGAACAATGATACTGACAAAAGGTTGCTCATAATCATCCTTAACGGGTCTTTTTGGCATTACACCTTTCTTACCACTTATGGTTCCTAGTAAATAGAATAAGGCAAAAAATACTAAAATTAAATAAGCTCCGCCACCAGTAATTAGGAATACTTGTACTGCAGTAATCATATTGCCTTATCTCCTGATTATTTTCAAGCCATTTTTCCTACTAAAGTTCTATAATTCTGAATATTTCTCTATTGATTAAAGCATTAAACATTGGACTATTTATAATTTTTCAATCATTGTCCATATTGAGTAGGTAATATTATTTTATGTATATAAAATATTGCCAAACCTTTTACGTAAAAATAAATTTTCTTTATGAGTAAGATTATAAATAAAAGGTTGGTTGAATAATAAATCAAGGATGTAATGTTATGTTTTCACTAGGATTGAATTCTTTCAAATCAGTAAGAGCGGGACAAAAAATTGAACGTGTTACAAAGAAATATTCTAAGGTAGCGTATGATACCTGGAAAAATGTTATCAAGAATTTCAACATGGATTTCAAATTATTTCTTGAAGAAAATGATGAAAAACTAGCAGAATATGAGAATTCTCTTGTATTTATGGAGATGCATGCTTTCACAAAGAGATTAGCAAATGTTCAAAACTTGGCTTCATGGGGCTTTTATCATTCTGCATTATTAGAACTGAGATTTATGTTAGAAACAACAATCCTTGCCTTTTATCTAGATAATCAGTTACCTAATACTGATCATTCAGAGAAAATCAAGCTCATGCAGAAACACAAAGGGGAGCTTTGGGGTCAACGACTTCGTAGACGAACCTACATGTATGATAAGCAATTTGGAGATGAAGTTGAGAAAGTCATTCAAGCTATTAATGTTTCTATAGATGAATACATGGCTGATAATTCTGTTGAGACATGGAAGGAGAAAACCTTACCCTTCAGTGCTAGAGATTTCGATGAATGTGTTTTCCATAGCAAAAATGCCACAGCACTAAATGTTAAGCATTTCTTGAAATCCTTTAAGGAATTCAAATACAATGGACCAATGATCATAACTCATAAAGAAGTAAAAGTAACAAAAGTAGAAACTGAGATAGAGACAGAAACTGAAGCTAAAGAAGAATAGCATGACTGAGAAGAGAATTATTGAGAGTTACAATAGAAAACTCTCATATCTTAATTATTTAAAACATTATTTTTTTAACTTCAACTAGGATTACATCATTAGGAATATCACAATCGGTGTCAGTAAAATGAAATTTGAAAAAATCGTTTCTAAAGGAATATCAAGTAATTCATATTTTATTGCTTCATCTTCTGAAGCAGCAGTAATTGATCCTCGTAGAGATGTGGATATTTATTTAGAATATGCTCAAACTCACAATGTAAAAATAACCACAATTTTCGATACACATCGAAACGAAGATTTTGTTAATGGTTCACCTCAACTTGCTTTTGCGACTGGGGCGGAAATTTATCATGGTCACAGACTTGATTTTAAATACGGCAATCCAGTAAAAGAAGGAAACAAATTCATATTAGGTGATCTTGAATTTGGGATTCTTGAAACACCAGGGCATACTCCAGAGAGTATTTCAATAACAGTAAAAACTGATTCCGATCCTGAGAATCCTATAATGGTTTGTACTGGTGATGCTTTATTTGCTGGAGACGTTGGAAGAATAGATTTCTATCGAAATGAGGAAAAACAACTTGAAGCAGCTAACTGGTTGTATGATAGTCTATTTAATAAGCTCTTAAAATTACCAGAAGGAACCATTGTTTTGCCTGCTCATGGTGCAGGATCGATTTGTGGTGGAGGGATAAGTGGTTTACCTTTTACTACAATTGGATATGAAAAGAGAACAAATACTCCTTTACAATTATCAAAAGAGGAATTCATAAAATACAAATCAAAAGAAAAATTCGAGATCGCTCCTAATATGAGATATATTGAGAAATTCAATTTGGAAGGAGCCCCAATTCTGAAGAGTAAAATTATACCACAAGCATTAACGGTAGAAGAAGTAAAAGAATTACTAGATAAGGAAGTTCAAATTGTGGATATTCGAGAGCCAGAGAGCTTTGCTGGTGGACACATTCCTGGCACACTAAGTATATGGAAAAATGGTTTGCCAAATTTTGCTTTGTGGATGTTAGATTATGAGAAACCAATTGTTCTTGTGAGGAGTACTCATCAAGAATTGGATCAAAGTATTAATTACCTCATTAGATTGGGATTTGACAATATACTTGGATACTTACGTGGATTCAGAAATTGGTATATGGATGGGGAAAACTACCGGGAAACAAATGTTTGGTCAGTTCATGAGTTGAAAAAACATCTCGAGGATGAAGACCTTTACATACTAGATGTCAGGACTGGTCATAGTGTTAAAGAAAATGGTCATATAAAAGGATCACACCATATCTTTCTAGGAAACCTCCCACAAAAACTAGAAGAAATACCAAAAGGAAAGAAAATTGCAGTCTACTGTGATTCAGGTTTCAAAACATTTACAGGTGTAAGCTACTTACTCAAGAATAAATATAAAGACGTAATCGGGGTTTTTGGAAGCATGAGTGCTTGGAAAAATGCTGGTTATCCCGTAGAAGAAGAAAAGAAATAGAAAAAATAATATACCCAATCTGCAACTAAAATATTATTAATCTTAGCAAATCAAATACTAACTAGGAGGACTCTGGAATTAGAAAAGAAGAACTATTGAACAAATTAAACGAAATATGTACCAATGAAGATACCCCATGTCGTTTCACATTTAAGATTGGTGAGAATTTGCAATCATTTAACAGTGTTGTTGAAATTTTCAGAATAGCAGGATTCACAGTACAAGAATTTATTGGTGATCATATGTGCATTCTTGCTCGAGAAAAAGAAGGCATAAATGAAGCTGTAAAAATTAAAAGAAATAATGTCCAGATTCAAGCATGGAAAAATACTTTAAATGATCTTTGTGATGAATTATCTGTTCATTGTAAGGAATTTGAAGAGAGCTAAAATAGCTTTAAAAAATCCTATTTACATTCCATTTAAGCTTCACTTAAAATGAGATTAAATTTCCATAGTTTTGAAAGTGAGCTAATTGAAAACAAGTTTATTCAGAATGAGATGATTTAGATGTCTAAAAACCCAGATGATATCTCATTTGAGATAAAGAATTCAGAAAATAAAATGATATTCCTTGTAGGGATCTTTAAAGATTTTACGGCATATAATATTGCAGTAGATTTCAAATATTCATACTTAGATTTTGATTCCTTTTTGCAAGAGAATAGAATTGATTCACAGCATTTTCAAAAAGCTGATTCCATAAGAGAAGCTAGCATAAAAATAAGTATTGATCAATGGACACAAAAAGTGGCTCATAGAGAACAAAAAGGGACGATAATCATCGATGGGTTTGATTCAAAGAAAATTCCTGATTTGTTATCTAGAAGTCTTTTGATGCAAGAATTACTTTATCTTTCTAAAAATAGCTCAAAACTACAAACACATCTTGTATTTGTTATAGATCTAAAAAATGGAGCACTAGAGGAACAAATAATACCAAAAATTCTTGAGAATAGTCATATTATAAATGCTGATTAGCAATTCTTCTTTTACATAATATTTGAGTGAATGAATTGAAAGAGAAAACGAGGATATCCGAATCAAAAATAAAGAAATTACACAAAAAAATTTTCACCTGGTGGGAAAAGAACAAAAGACCTCTTCCTTGGCGTGAGACAACGAATCCTTATTACATTATGATTTCGGAAATAATGCTGCAGCAAACACAAGTGAATCGTTCAATAGAGAAATACTTAGAATTCATCAAAAAATATCCAACAATAAAAGAGTTAGCTGAAGCATCTGTTTCTTCTGTATTAAAAAGCTGGTCTGGCTTAGGTTATAATAGAAGAGCTCTTTGGTTACATGAAGCAGCAAATCAAATTGTGAAACTAAAAGAATTTCCAAAAACACAAGAAGAATTACAAAAATTAAAAGGGATTGGACCGTATACTTCAAGATCAATTCTTATTTTTGCATTTAATTATGATATTGCTACAGTAGATACAAATATTAGAAGAATTCTAATAGCAGAAAATTTTGCAAAAGAACAAACAAAAGAAAATGAGCTATTTATCTTAGCTCAAAAACTTCTTCCGAAAGGTAAAGCTAGAGATTGGCACAATGCGTTAATGGATTATGGATCACTTGTTTTAACTTCAGCAAAAACTGGAATAAAACCAAAAACAGTAACTTCTAATAATTCAAAAGAAAACAGACGATTCCGAGGTATTATTGTGAAATATCTAACTCGAATTTCTAAAGCAAAAAAGGAGCAAATGGTAAAAGATTGTAATATCCCAATGAAAAAAATAGACGATATTTTGGTAGGTTTAATAGCTGATGGTTTGGTAGCAAAAACAAAAAAATACTATAAGTTACCGGATTAAAAAAATGAAGAGAAAAAAATGTAAAATGAAGGAAAAAAATTCCTTCTAATCTAATTTTACTATGATTTTATTGAGTTCTGAAAGCAAATCATTGAATTGTAGTTTTTCACACATCTTAATGTCATGTGTAATTCGATCGCTCATTTCTTTGATTGCCTTCTTAGTGATTACCCGAGAATCAAACTGATTCAACCAAGTATTATATTCTTCAATGTTCTTTTCAATTTCTTCTCGAGAAGTTAACCAGATTTTATTACCAACAAGAGTTAAACCTTTGGCTTCTGAAAACTCATTGACTAGCTGCTTAACATCGCCTTTGTTTAATTTCTTATCAACATGAACAGAAATCTCCTTGATGGATAAACTCTCAAGACCATGACTCTTCTGTTTAGCAATATAACGAAACATCTTCTGTTCAGGACGAGTAGTCCAAAAAACAATGAAGAATATCGTTAAGAGAATCAAAACACCAATAGCTGAGCTCGTGCCAATAGCAACAAGAATAGTAGTTAGACGTTGACGAGGATTACTATTCGGGTCAAGGGGGTCAGTGCCCTCTTGAATTTCTTCAAAATCAGAATAGGTATCGAAATCGGTGTCCGCATTATTAGGATCAGTGCCATAAATATTTACTTCGTCACCATCGTTTAGATCATCATCATCGGAATCCTCGTTGTAAGGATCAGTCCCATTGTTCATTTCTTCTTCATTTGTTAAACCATCTACGTCGGGATCAGCAGCAGCATCATCAACATTGGGATCAGTACCATAGTCAACCTCCCATAAATCGCCAAGACCATCAGAGTCGGTGTCAGGATTCCTAGGATTTGTTCCAGCATCAAATTCTTCAACATTAGAAAGACCATCACTATCAGCATCAGAGTATCCATCCAGAACAAGAGGATTGAATGAGTTATCAATTTCCCAACCGTCTGGCATGCCATCTCCGTCGGTGTCGCCATTAAGAGGATCTGTTCCTAATTGAAACTCTTGCCAATTAGTGAGACCATCTGAATCTGGATCAGCAATAGTATCAATCACTAATGGATCGGTGCCATACGTAACTTCCCAGTAATCGGGGAGATTATCACTATCTGTGTCATTTGAATTTACATCTGTTCCATAAGTAATATACTCAGCAAAATCACTTAGTTGATCATCGTCCGAATCTGCATCAAGTGGATTTGAGTCAGAAAACATCACTTCAATACCATCTTTCAAACCATCTGCATCCGAGTCAGAATTCAATGGTTTACCAGTAACAATCCATCCTGTATCGTTTGCATATGTGTGAGTATCATTAAAGTAACCATTAACTTCTTCTCCGTCTGTTAATCCATCTCCATCTGTATCGTTGTTGTTTGGATTAGTAAAGGAAACATCATGTTCAAAGATATTAGTTAATCCATCGTTGTCTTTATCTGAAGTCGTGTCATCACTAAGTGGATCTAAGAAGTAATCAACTTCATATTTGTCTGACATGCCATCATTATCAGTATCAACAGATAACGGATCCGTACCATGAATATTAACTTCTTCTCCATCTAACAATCCATCATCATCTGAATCAACATCGGTGGGATCAGTAAAAATATATCCTGTACCATTAGCAAAGGGACTTGTATCATAGAATATTCCACCTAATTCGTATCGATCTTCTAAATCATCGCCATCTGTATCATTGTTAACAGGATTTGTAAGATAACCGTCAATTCCTATTAATATCTCTTCATCATCTCTAATAGTATCATTATCAGAATCAATGTTAAGAGGATCTAAACCGTAGAAATAATCATTTGTGGCATATGGATTATCTGGAGCATAATACCCATAAAATTCAGGACCATCAAGCAATGTATCATTATCTGTATCCGGATTAAATGGATCGGTTAATACATCATTTACTTCATATCCATCATAAAGCTCATCGCTATCAGAGTCAAGCATGATGAGTTCTATTCCTTCCGCTCCATCTAAGATATATGCATGTTCATCACTTACTCTTACTCCGTAGCCAGGACCTGTGTCTTCATATTGACCAGCGAATGTTACATCTTTTTCACCAACATTTGAAGCATTAAATATCCGCATTCCGATATCATCTTCATATGTTACAAAAGCTGTTCTTTTCTCTAGATAAACATCAGCTGCGTGAGTAGCATCACTATATTGATAATTTAATGATGGATCTGGGTGACTATAAAGTGAGAGGATAAAGAATCCGTTGTAATCAGCTACAAAAGCATAATAATAATCTTGAGAAGTACTAATTTCAATTTGCAATGCTGAACCAGAATTATAACCTCCAAGTCTTAGCGGATTTTTACATCCCTAACGTCAATGTTTATCTTATGATATCTTCCCACAAAAAGTGGTTGAGCAGGATTCGTAATATCAACAATTGCCATGCCAAAAATACCATACGCAAGATAGGCATATACCCCATCTATATCGACTCCATAACAGGTTGCTATGCCAAACTGATCTTTCATAGTAAATAAAACAACAGGACTAATTTTGTTTGTAATATCTATAATTACAAATCCATTTAAACCATAACATAAGTATGCAACATCCCCTTGTATGTAAACACTATAAGCTATTTCTGTTCCATTTATGAAAAAGCCTATCTCAGTGATGTTTGTTTTATCTGTTAAATTGAGTATTCTAAAACCATTAATACCATCAGCTAAATATGCGAAGTCTCCATCAATAACTAAATCTCGGGCATCAACAGAACTATAATTTCCATATAGAGTATAATTATGGAGATAGCTATCCATACTCAAAGTAGTATCTTTTAGATCCAAACCTTGTTTGACCAAAAGATTATCATCAATGCTAATTTCCTCATTCTTAAAATCATCATTTTGCTGGTGTGGTTGAAATGATAGCGTCAACAGCACAGCAAACATAAATGAATAGAGTAATATGTTTCTAGTTGTTTTCCAAGTCATTGTGGACTATCCTCAGATATTTTTATCGCAAATATATTAACTGTATATTTTTTAGCTACGTTTTTGTATAAAAAATTATTATCCTTTTTGAATTTTTAGTTACTCTTGGAATCCAAATATATCGTTTATCTTGGTTTTGTTCGTAATAAAAAGCAGTTATTATTGGAAATCATCTGAGCTAATCTAATAGTAAGTCTTTTAATTAATAAGGAAGATTTTTTCTGCATGAAAACAGTAGTAATTCTAACTCAACCTAGAAGTGGTTCTTCACTATTAGCAGGAATATTGCATCATATGGGAGTTTACATGGGAGAAGAAAAGGAACTCCAAAGAGGTGAATATAAAAATAAACTAGGTTCATATGAAGACCATCGATTTTTGGCAATAAACCATAATATCTTGTTCAAAGCTGAAAGATTGATGGGGTATCATAACAGGTTTAGCGATGAAGATGGAAAAGTAGAAGCAGCTGTTAAAGAATATATGAAAGAACTTGAGGAATATGTTAAGGAAAATGAAAAGAAATTCTGGGGCTTCAAAGAAGCAGTTGTTATTTATACAATCCCTTATTTTGAACATCTACTAAAGGATCCTCATTATATTGTCTTACATCGTGATGCTGAGAGTGTAGCTAATTCGCAAATTAGAGCTGGGAAACTTAGAAATTGGCCACATGAGATAAAATCAGAATTTTCTTATTTCACACCAAAATTACGTTTTAAATTATTTCTGAGAACAATGAAAACAACTTTCACCAAAGGATTTGTTTATAGAAAAAAATCATTTATAGTAAAACTAACTTTAGACGCACAAGAACGAATCAAGCAATTTGTTAAAACTAGAAAACATATAGTAATTGAATTACCTGAAATTATTGCCAAATCTGAAGAGTCTGTTGGCAAGATCATCAAATTCCTAGATCTAAAACCTACAAAAGAACAAATCAAGAATGCTCTTGATTTCATTCGTCCTGAACTCATAACATCTGAAATCAAAAAGAAAGATGTGAAAGAAGATGATAATTGATGGACATGCACATGCAACAGCTGAATTCGCTGATCCAAAGAAATTGAATAAGATAATGAAAGAATTAAATGTAGCCAAAGTAGTTTTATGCCCAGGCAGAGGGTTGGATCCTGACTATGAACCCCTCAGACCAAAAGTAAGACAATCACTGCTAGTTACAAACCATAGAATTCTATTCTTTTCGAATCATCTGTTGAGAAGATGGTCTAAAGATGTAACTGACAGAGATTTAGGGAACGAATACATCTTCAAATTAACAAAAGAAATGCCAGGGAAAATCATTCAATTTTATTGGGTGAATTTTCTGAACGAAAATTTCTATTCAATAATGGTTAATGCTTATAAGAGGATGAAATATCAAGGAATTAAACTTCATCAGGCTGTTGTTCCGTTTGACAATGAAGGCGAGGAACTTGAACAAGTAGTAAAATTTGCTGGTGAGAACAACCTTCCAATATTCATACATATCTTCAATTCAAAAGAAGCTAATAAACTAGTAAAAGTAGCTAGAAGATTTCTAAAAACAAATTTTATAATTGCTCATTTGATGGGGTTAGAAAATGTAATAAAACACGGGAAGGATTTGAGTAATTTTTACTTTGATATTTCAACATATTTCATCATAAGTGAACGTCGCATAAGAAAAGCAATTAAGCACTTCGGAGCAGATCATGTTTTTCTTGGATCAGATACACCAATGGGTTATGATAACCTTAAAAATAACTTGGGAAAAATTCAGAACATGGACTTGACTTCTGATGAAAAAGAATTAATTCTTGGTAAAGCAATTGCAAAACTACTTAGATTATAATTTCTCGCCTTTTCTCTGGATATAATAAATAACAGTACCATCATCTAATTCTTCTCTTGATACAATTTTGTGGTTGAAATTTCTACAAAATCTAGGTATACTATTATGTGAGTGAGGAGTATCTGAACTTACTTTTAGGATGCCACCCATTGGAACTTTACGGATGCTTAACCTAACTCGCATCGAAGGAATTGGACATGGAACACCCTTCGCATTGACAAATAAATCAAATTTTTCTTCTTTTTTAATAATCGTCATTGATAGATGTATAACACTATTACTTAAAAAAACTATTACTTTTTTTAATAAAAATTGATTCAAAGTATAGAAATAAATGTATCTAGTAATAGTTTGTAATTAATTACTTTTTAATAAAATCCAGCACTAATTAAATATGATAAAGATGGCTGTAAGAAAGAGTAAAAAAATATCTAATCCTGTAATTTCGAAATGGATTAATCATCAAGGAAAAGTTGATTATTCGTTACTAAAAAAAGATCAATGGTTTTGGGAACAAATTTTCGCTTTAGAAAATGCTAATCTTCGCAAATATTCCCGTCATGAAAAGCTGGCTTTTTGGTTGAATACTTATAATCTATTAACAATTAAGGGAGTACTAATTGAATTAGAAAAGAATCCTAAGTGGAAAGGGAATGTTACTTCATTAGTGAAATTAAGATTTTTCATTCTTAGAAAATTTCTTGTTGCTGGTAAGAAACTCAGTTTGAATTATATAGAAAATAGCATTATACGTCGAAGATTCAAGGATCCTAGAGTTCATTTTGCATTAAACTGCGGAAGTGCAAGTTGTCCCTTTTTACCCAACAAGCTATTTCAAGCTGAAAGTTTGGATAAATACCTAGAAAATCTAACCAAATTTTTCATAAACTCAGGAAATGTAAGAATAGATGAAGAAACTAGAACTGTTTATCTTTCGCGCATCTTCAAGTGGTATAAGAGAGATTTCGATATAGTTGGGGGATTAGAACAATTTATCAATAAATATTGGAAAGAGGATGCAATCGATTTTTCCAAGTATCTGATTAAGTTTGAAGAATACGATTGGAGTTTAAATAAACAATAGAAATAAAAAACAATTATTCATTGCCATAAATCTGTAGATAAATATCGTTCACCTGTATCAGGCAGAATAATTATTATCCTCTCTTTTTTCTTACTTTTCTTTGCATATTTTAATGCCGTTGCTAAAGCAGCTCCTGAGGATTTTCCTGCAAAGATCCCTTCTTTTCTTGCTAATAATCGACTCCCTTCATAGGCATCTTTTTTAGAAATTGAAACAACTTCATCATAAATTTCAGTATTGAGAACATCTGGAATAAAACCTGCTCCCATACCTTCAAGATTATGAACACCAGGTTTCCCTCCAGAAAGTATTGGAGAATCTATTGGTTCAACTGCAATAATATGGATTTTAGGATTATGTTCTTTCAATGCTTCACCTGTTCCAGTTATAGTTCCTCCAGTTCCCACACAAGAAATAAAAACATCGATATCTTTATTCATATCTTCCCAGATCTCTTGTGCAGTTGTTTGTCTGTGAACTTCCGGATTTGCTTTGTTTATGAATTGATTTACTAAGAAAACATCCTTTGATTTTGAACTATACTCATACGCTCTTTTTAAAGCGCCTTCTATTAACTCATCAGCTGGTGTTAAAATAATCTTAGCACCAAACGCTCTCATTATTTTTTGTCTTTCTGCACTTGCGTTTTCAGGCATAAATATTGTTAATTCATATCCCTTAACCGCACAAACAAGAGCTAATCCTATTCCAGTATTTCCAGAAGTTACTTCTGTAATTTTACTTCCTTTAGAAATTAATTCCCTTTTTTCAGCTTCTTCAATCATACTTAAAGCAGCTCTATCTTTAATACTAGATCCAGGATTGAAGGATTCAATTTTTGCGAATATCTCAGCTTCCAGATCTTTTGAAATTTTGTTTAATTTAACTATAGGAGTCTTACCAATAGTCTCTAGAATATTGTCAAAATAAGTCATATGAAACACTTTTACTGATTCTTGTTTTCTAATTGTTCTTCTAACTTCTTTATTCTTTTTTCCATTTTCTTTAGATATTTCTGTATTGGATCCGGTAATTTGCTATGTGTAAGATCTACTCCTTTCTTTTGTTCTTTAATCGATTTCGAAACTACTCTTCCAGGAACACCAACAACAACTGAATTAGGGGGGATATCATTAATGACGACACTGTTTGCACCAATTTTTACATTGTCACCAACTATGATTGGGCCAAGGATTTTTGCTCCAGCACCAATAACAACATTGTTTCCTATTGTTGGATGACGTTTCTTTCGTTCTAAACTAACTCCTCCCAAAGATACTCCTTGATAAATGGTTACATTATCACCGATTTCAGCAGTTTCTCCAATAACCACTCCTTTCCCATGGTCAATAAAGAAATCTGACCCTATTTTCGCACCTGGATGGATATCTATTCCTGTTATTTGCGCAGCTAGATTTGATAAGTATCTCGGAACAAAAGGTAAACCAAGTTTCCATAAGAAGTGAGCAACACGATAAATAAGAACTGCTTGAATACCTGGATATGAAGTCAAAACACTAACAATGCTATCAGCAGCAGGATCTTTTTTGAAAGCTGCTGTAACATCAGAAGCAAAATGCTGGAAAATTTGTTCGACATCATCTATTATGGTGTCTCTTTGTTCATCGGGAATTTCATAATCTAAATTCATAAAGCAATCTGCACATACATTTACAACATTCTCTTTATCATTAAGAGTGCTTTTACATTCTAAACATTTAGCGAGTTCATTTAATTTAATAGACATATTCTCTCAATAACAAAATAGTTGAATTTTCCTATTATTATTCCGATTCAAAAAATAATGAAAAGTATATGAAAATAAACAGAAAATAAGATAAAAATGGAAAAAAGTTAACTTAAGCTTTCTTCCAGTATGTTATGAGTATTCCAACGATAAAGAGAATTGCAAAAACACCAATTAGGCCACCTATGATTGATCCAAAAATTCTACCGTATGGCCCCATCGGTGGGAAATATGTTACAGTGTAGTCCTCGTAAACAATAATGACGACATCATAACCACTAGTAGCATTATTTGATCGTCCTAATGTATACATCAAATTCCCATGTGCTTGAATATCATCCGGTTGATCTGCAAGTGGTCCCTTATATGAGTCATTCCAAAGTAAGGTTCCGTTTGGTAGAAATTCACCCATTATTATGTCCCCTGTTGTACTATAGAAATCAGTATATCCTGCAATGACTGGGTTTCCATGATCATTCATTGTAATAGAATTACCATGATCTGTTTGTAAGTTCCAAGTGGCATTCCACAGTATTTCCCCTGTATAATTAAATTTGACAATAGCAGCATCAGCAATACCAAGATCACCAACAACGTATATGCTTTCACCGGATAAGGCAACATCATACCCTCGATCATTCGGATTTGTGTCACCAACAGTTCTATTCCAGAGATGATATCCTGTTGCATTTAGTTTAATCAACACTAAATCCATTAGGTTTCCTGGAGGGCAATTATCCGTTGAAGCTCCAATATAGAAATTACCTTCGGAATCTATCACTGTTCCACCAGGGATAATTTGCTCTCTTGGGGCTGTGTTTCCGTAATAAAATGTATCTTGATATGTTCCGCTGAGAGAGTATTTTTGAATGAACAAATCACCTTGAGAACTGTTACATGCACCGGTCAAATACACGAAATCTGAAGCTATGGAGACACTTGTTACATCATCTTCTTGGTTAGGATCGTGTCTTGTAATGTTCCACAATCTTGTTCCATTATGAGCAAATTTCACAAGAAAGGCATCATGAATGTATGTGGCACCACCAATATGTGTAACGATTGTTCCTCCAACATAGATATTACTACCATCAATAACGAGGCCAGCAGGTCTTGCGGAATCAGGGGTTTTCCATGTTACATTCCAGAGGAGATTCATCTCAGGATTATACTTCATTACCCAGACATCTTCGCCTGTGATACCGAATGATTTTGAATAACAGGTTACATATAAAAAGCCATTTGCATCTACTTGAGCAAAAACTGAGCCCTCATCTTGATCTCCACCCCAATTTACTTCTTTGGGATCGTCTTGATAACCAAAGTGTTCAGTTGGATTTGTGATCGCGCCATCTATACCTGTAAATGCTAAGAAATTGCATATGATTAGTAACCCGAGAAATGATGTAAACACGAATTTTATTTTTATTTTCAAATTATATCCTCCAGATTCCAAGATTTACATTCAATGAACTAT
>JABLTI010000133.1 GCA_013166835.1 Promethearchaeati archaeon
TTTTTTTTGCTATTTTTATACTCTAAAGAAATTTTTATAAATAAAATGTGTTTTATAAGATTTTTTTAGAGAGCTGTGAACTCTCGGGTGACAAGATGATGAACGACCCTCGAGATAAACCGTTTAAACCAGAGAAAGACGAAGATAGAGAACTCTGGGAAGAAGATGAAGAATATTACGAAGATTCTTATGAAGACTCTTATGATGATTTAGACGATGAATACTGGGAATACGAAAAAGACTATGATCATTAAATTAGTCTCTTTCCCTATAATCACTGTCTTACATTCAGCATTCGAATCTTCTAATAATTCGTGTTATATTCCTTCCTAATTTGTCTTGTATGATTATCGAGACGATTCTTTTTTTCTTTCTTTAAGAGCTATGAGTGGGTGATCAGTAGTTCGAATTTACCCACACTTGCTACTTTCGCATCATTATTTTTTATAGTATTTCTTTGCTTCTTCTTCATTTCCAGGTTCAAAATTATCCCAGAACTCCTTCGGTGGATGGCGTAAGTCATAATCAATTCGAGTGTCATGTAATACTCGAGAACAATAGGGATCTGCTTCCATAAGAGTATGCTCCATGGTTAGAATGATATGATCATTAGTGGTAGCTCTAAATTTTGCATAATCTCCATAACAGCAAACAAGATATTTTAATTCCACATCCGGAATATCTTTCATAGTATCAACCAAAGTTGGACAATTCTTATTTTTGAAAGCGTATTTGCCTTCTTCCAACATAGTATGAACAAGAACCCATTCAGATGAAGTTGTATCTCCTGATAAACGATCCTCTAACCTTTTTTCAAGACTAACAAACTTATCTCTCCCCGATGGAGGATGAGCCATATAATACTGAGTAATGTATCGCTTGAATAACTTCATTGCTTCAGTTCTATCAATAGTCTCAACTAACGTTTCTAAGAAATAATAAGAATGGTATACCCATACTTGTATGAGTGCTTTCCTGGAAATTTGTACTTCAGACGTTTCCCAAGCATTTGTATCTTTTAATTGCAGTAGATGTATGAAATAATTTAGAGATGCTATAGTCAAATTGGTGTATTGTTTCAAATTCTTGAGTTTAGCAATTACTTTTTTAATTTCTCCAGAAATATTTTTCACAAATTCCACTTCCACAAATCCCTGATATTTCTTTACAAGATTGCTAATATATTCAGTAATTATTTCTGGCTTTTCTTTTGCTACAAATCCAATAAAATAATCAAGTTTATCCAAAAACATGATCTCAATGTTTTCCATCGGTTTAAAATCCACGACTTCTTTCAGATAATTTTCTTTGAATGTTCCAGTTTGTGTAAATTTCATTTTTATCCCTCAAACGAACTTGAATAGCTTTATCTCTCAAAAAATATTGATTTCTTATTATCGAATTTTTAGTATTACCCAATTAATGTTTAGTTCTTATAAAAAAATTCTCATTTCTTGAGAAATTCAATGTAGTTTTTTCAAGAAAAAATAAACGTCTTATCTTTATTTTAATAATAAATATTCTTAGATACTACTTTTCCTTTCTCAGAAAAGCTAATTCCTTCCATTTCTAATAGTGCACGTTTCATTGATAGTCCTCCTTGATACCCCCCAAGTTCTCCATTGCTTCTAATTGCTCTGTGACAAGGAATGAAGATTGGAAATGGATTTTTGTGGTATTTGAGATGTCCTACTTCTCATTTCTCAGACATTTCTGCTATAATTTGGAGCTTAAGCAAGAAAGTAAAACTCTATTATTTAGATTACAAGAAATCAGAATTTTACGGTCTGTGGAAGGGAGCGTTTGATCCTTCTAAACACCAATGGTCTACTGATTTAATGAAAAAAGAAAAAATGCTTTAATTCAAACCTACTTTTACAATTCCCAATTTCTGAAAAAGTTTTTTGTGATAAGTAATTCCCAAATTGGAATAGAGTTTTGGCGGGACAGAAATATCCGCAACAAATAATTCTCCCAGAAACGGATGTGTCTTCCTATTAAGAAAAGCAGTTTTAGGTAAGGCTAAAGTCAGTGTTGCACTAGCACTAATTACAGGTTCATATATTGTCCCTTTTGTCCCTTCTATTCCTGAAGGAATATCTAAACTAATGATCGGAAGATTCGATTCATTCGCACAATTAATCAATTTGGCATAGTTTCCTCTTGGATTTCCTTTCAAGCTGTAACCAAGCAAAGCATCTATTATTATTGTTTCAGATAATGATGAGTCAATTTCCTCCAACACATCAGCAGAAGTAATTTCTATATCTATATTCTTCAAAATAGTAAGCTGTTTTTTTGGGGCATCTTTCAGTGAATTTTCTTTACTAGCAAGTATTACTTTTGTTGAATATCCCCAATTATGAAGTCTTCTTGCTGCACCTAATCCTCCTCCGCCATTGTTTCCTTTACCTGCCAAGATTAGAAAGCTCTTAGCCTTCGGATAGAGAATTCTAGTTAAGTTTGCGAGATTATATGATGCATTCTCCATCATTTGAATTAATGAGATCCTATATTCTTCTATCATTAACCGATCTACTTCAATCATTTGTTCCACTGTTATGAATGGAATTGTATCTGCTGGGATAATTGGGTAATGCCGAACCATAATCACCCATACCAACCGAAATTAAAAAAAGCTTTTCTTCTAATTCTGAGATTGAAAGATTAATATTTGTTAAATCCTAATATTTTTGTTAGCAAACAACGATTATATGATTCAGGTGTATTTCATGGTAAGATTTCTCACAAAAGTCATGTTGGTTTTAGAACCAACCATTCTGAAAGACCAATATCATGAACACCTTAGAGAGATTACTGCTCATCACAAAGGAAATTTGCTTCAATTAATAGGTGTAGATCCAATTGTTTTTCGGACCAATACTTCGCGAGGGGAGGTTGATTTACAAATATGGGTCACAACAGTCACCGGGACACCTTTGAATCGAGTAATTTTACCCTTCTACTTTGTGGGAGCAAGGAAATACATTTTCATGTGCGGATCCAAGAATGCCCACAATTTTGTGAAAAATACTCTGGAGATTGTTCAAGACAAAATAAATGCTGTTTATGAAATAGTAATACTCACACCAAAAATCGAAGACAAGAAAACTTATTCACAAATGAAAACCAAATTTAGAAAAGTTTTCAGAGAAAAATACCTTGAGAATTTTTCATTTCATCAATGGGCAAATCTAGATGGCATTTCATCATTTCTAAGAGATTTAGTAGAAGACATAGTTGTCAATATACAACGTACAACAACATATATTCCATTAGGGTTTGACTTGGAAACCGTTGAGGATATAGCAAAGAAACAAGGGTTTGAGGTTAATGAAAAACACGAGGTGATATTCAAATTAGATGATATCATCTTCCGGGTAAATTTACAAAACAATTATGTTCACGCTGAAATATCTGATTGCGCTGATTGTCCTGAAAAATGCAAAGCCATAAAGAAGCTATGCATTGAAGTCGCAAATGATGGATTTGCTACACTAAGGGGATTAGGTGATCTTAGAATACTTTCGATTCTTTTCGCAATCAATGATGGTTCAATTTTAAGAATTAAAGGTACGAAACCACAAGAAGACATTTCACAGCAGCTTAATATCCTTCGAAAAACTTTTGAAAAAAATTGCAAAAAGAAAATAAAATGACGGAGAGAAAACCCTCTTGCCGTCTTTACTAATTTACTTTTTAAGTAATCCTTTTTTCTTCAAGAATGGTTTAATGACGTCCATTAAATCAGGATGGCCAATTTCTTGTAAGTCATACTTTACTCTAACGGTTTCATGCTTTATGTTGACGATTCGTGTCAAATCGATTGGTGTTCCTATTAAAACTAAATCACAATCAATGTCATTAATTGTTTTCTCAAGTTCGTCAACTTGTTTCTGACCATAACCCATTGCTGGAAGGATAATTCCTAAGTGATTGTATTTTTCAAAAGTTGCTTTGATGGATCCAACTGCTTTTGGTCTTGGATCTATGAGCTCCTTTGCTCCGAATTTCCAAGCTGCAATTGCTCCAGCACCATATTCCATATCACCATGGGTTAGTGTCGGACCATCTTCTACTACAAGTACCCGTTTACCCTTGATCTTTTCATATCCTTCAACAGTCAAAGGAGAAGCTCCATCAATCACAGTTGCTTCTGGATTGACTTTTGCTATATTTGATCTTACAATAGCAATGTTTTTTCTATCAGCAGTTTCCATTTTATTGATTATAACAACATCTGCAGTTCTTAGGTTAATTTCACCTGGATAATAACTAACTTCATGACCTGGTCGGTGGGGATCTGTTACTACAATTTCTAAATCTGATTTATAGAATGGAAAATCGTTGTTACCACCATCCCATAAAATAATATCAGCTTCTTTCTCTGCTTCTTTTAGAATCAGTCCATAATCAACGCCTGCGTAAAGAATAATACCATTCATTATGAGTGGTTCATATTCCTCTCTTTCCTCAATTGTACAACGGTATTTATCTAAATCATCTAAGGTTGCATATCTTTGGCAAGCTTGTGAATTTAGGTCCGGATCATAAGGCATAGGATGACGAATGGCTACTACTTTTAGACCCATTTTGGAAAGACTGACTGCGATTTTTCGACTGGTTTGACTCTTACCACATCCTGTTCTAACCGCACAAACAGATATAACAGGTTTTGAGGATTCAATTTCGGTTTTCTTCTTTCCGAGCATCCAAAAGTTGGGTCCTAAGCCCATAACCTTAGAAGCTAAATGCATAACAGTATCATAATGTAAATCACTGTAAGAAAGAACACAGACATCTGCTTTTGTCTTCTCAATAACTTCTGCTAATTTTACTTCATCAAAAATTGGGATTCCTTTCGGATAAAGCTTTCCTGCAAGTTCTTTAGGATAAGTTCGTCCTTCTATGTCTGGGATTTGTGTTGCAGTAAAGGCAACGACTTCATAATTCTCATTATCTCTAAAATAAGTGTTAAAATTATGGAAATCTCTTCCAGCTGCTCCCATAATGATAACTTTTGTAGGTGTCATTTGGTTTTTATCTCCAATAACAATTTCATTAAAACATCAATGAGTAAATTTCAAACGAAAAGAGGATTTCATGATATATAAAAAATAATTGGTCAATTCACTAAAGAGAGTAAATGACGTTTTTCAGTTTTTATTCTGAAAAAATAGCTCAAAATCCCTTAAAAAAGCATTCCACGAAACAAACACATTATTTTTAAAGTAAAATTAGTTAATAGGTCACTATTCAGAAAAAAGAAAGAAATTTTCACATTCGATTATATCTTATATAGAAAATTAATTAAATCGAAGAAAATTGTTTAATAGTACTATAATAGAAAATTAATGGCGGAATTGTTTCGGAGATAAGAAAATGAGCGATACAACCTTTGAAGAAGAAATACGCCCTCCCGAAGAAGAAGGCGTTTTGCTTGATGTCCGTGGAATTCGGACTTATTTCTTTACCGAGGAAGGCATTGTTAGAGCACTTGAAAACGTCGGGTATAAAGTTTATGAATCAAAAACACTCGGAATTGTAGGCGAATCTGGTTGTGGTAAATCAGTAAGTGCTTTATCTGTTATGGGCATTGTTCCTGACCCACCAGGTAAAATTATTGAAGGAGAAGTTTGGTTCAGAGGAGAAGATCTAAGAAAGAAATCTGACGCTGAAATGCGAACCATTCGTGGTAACAAGATTGCTATGATTTTCCAAGACCCTATGACTTCACTTAATCCTGTTCTTACTGTTGGAGATCAAATTATGGAAGCCATTAGGCTTCACCAAGAAGTAGACCTTCAAACTGCAAGAGAAAATTCCATTAAGATTATGGACTTAGTAGGTATTCCAAGTGCAGCTGATAGAGTTGATGATTATCCATTTATGTTCTCTGGAGGAATGAGACAAAGAGTTATGATTGCGATGGCTCTTTCATGTAATCCAGAATTACTAATAGCTGATGAACCAACAACAGCATTAGATGTTACTATTCAAGCACAAATTTTGAACATATTCAAGGCTATTCGTAATGAGTTCAACATGGCAATTATGCTCATTACTCACGACCTTGGAGTTATTGCGGAATTATGTGATTATACTACTGTTATGTATGCAGGTTATATTGTAGAATATGCTTCGACTATTGAAGTTTACAAAAACCCAATGCATCCATATAGTATCGCATTATTAGGTGCAATTCCAAAACCGGATACAAGAAAGGATGATGATTTAACAATCATTCCTGGATCTATTCCGAATCTAATTGCCCCACCAGATGGTTGTCGTTTCCACCCACGATGTTCCCATACAATGGACATTTGTAAGGTAGATATTCCAAAACTTAGACAAGTTGCTCCGCATCACACTGTGAGATGCCATTTATTCAACAAATATCCTATCGCAGAAGTCGAAGAGTACACAGAAAAAATGCGTGAAACATACCAAGATGACCAACTTGATATAATCGCTGAAAAAGGCTTCCGAAAACGAATGGACAGAGTCCGACAACGATTTTTCAAGAAAGAAGAAAAAGAAGAAGATTTAGGATAGAACTATTGAAACAAATAATTGCTTTCGCTATTTCTTCTCTTTCCGCCTATTTTTTTTATTTAAATCTTTAGTGATTTCAAACGAAAAAATTAAATGATAATGAAGCTTCTTTAATTGAAAACATGCTAAAAATAACAATTAAAAATTAGAGTGTAAAATAAAATGACAAAAATACCTCGGGTGAATATTTATGAATGTGCAGGTTGTGCACTTTGTACAATTGCCCTTCCCGAAGTTTTTCGTATTTCACCTGAGGGTAAGTCCGAAGTATATGCCCCAAATAAAGCCGAAAAAACAGCTATACAGAAAGTCATGGATAATTGTCCAGTTGGTTGCGTACATTGGTATGATGATGACAAGTAAGACTAAATAGAAGAACCATTTTGATTTTTGTTTTATTAATTTTAGCCGGTTCTGAGAATTATATGATAACCAAATTTCGTTTTTACAACTCCAGAAATTTTTCCTTTCTCAAGTGCAAAAGCAGCTCTTTCAAATTCTTTTGCCATTTTACCTCGACCAAATTCTCCTAAATTTCCTCCTCTTTTCTTTGAAGGACAAGTGGATTTTTCTCTCGCAAGTTTAGCAA
>JABLTI010000134.1 GCA_013166835.1 Promethearchaeati archaeon
TTTTGGTGTTCTTTCTTTTGTAATACTCTTATACCAACGGTCTACACCATTTATGAAACCACCCCAAATAACCTTTCTACCTTTATTTTTATCATCTTGAATAGGAGCATCTGGTGGTATAATTAATTCTATTTTCTCGCCATTTGAACCATAGAAAATAATATCTCGTATCTTTTGTGGTAAATCCTTGAATGGTATATCCCAACTGAAGTTGTAATGCTTAGCTAAACTATACATCCTCACACCTCTTATATTATTGAAACGTTTGAAGGTTTTTTGACTCAGATTAAAGATTCTAGTATCTAAGGCACCTTCTCGAATTGTCTTATTTTCATCTTCGACTAATAAGAAAGGTGATGCTCTAAAATGAGTTCCTAACCCAGAACATGTTACACATGCACTTTCAAGATCATTCGGTGTAAAGAACCAGGGTAATAAATCACCACAAGTTGTATGATGTTCTGGACAAGTAAATTCATAGAATTTGTCTAAATCGACATCAACCTCATCAGGATTTAGAATTTCAATTATGATGAGCTTTTGTCCGATGTCGAAAGCATTTTCTATTGCTTCAAAAATCTGCTTGTATATATCTCCTTTTACGGTAAATTTGTCAATTATTGCTTCTATTTTATATTCTTCATCCTCTTCTAATTCTATCTCTTGACCAATGTCATAGATTCCATTGTTTATTCTAAATCTTCTATATCCATGATTTCTAATCTGATCAAGTAAATATTGATACTCTTCACCATATACCTTGAAAAGCACTGCTCGAACTTCTACAATAGTTCCTTCAGGTAAAGTGTTTATTCTATCTGCTAATTGTCCAGATGTTTTAATGTCGATTTTTCTATCACAAAGGGGACAAAATGCCTCACTTGCTACTGAAAAGAGAAGTCGAATGTAACTTCCTATATCCGTCAAACTACCTATTGTTGATCGTGGATTGCTTATTCCTCGTTTTTGATCTATACTCACTATGGGTGAAAGCCCTTTGATGAATTGAACATCAGGCCGTTTCATTTGTGGAACTCTTGAACGTGCATAGGCAGAAAGTGTCTCAAGAAACCGTCTTTGTCCTTCAGCATATAACACATCAAAAGCAAGTGAAGATTTACCCGAACCTGAAACTCCAGTTATTACAGTCATCTCATCTCGAGGTATTTTGACTGTTACATTTTTCAGATTATTCTGTTTTGCACCTATAATTTCAATAAAATTTTTCATGTCATATCATCTCCAATATAATAAAACCCTATTTCGTTGACTTCATCATGACTACGTAAAGTTAAACGAACGGGACACGGAACTCTATCACAGATTCCCTGTTCTACTAACCAATCCCCTAAAGCTACTCCAGCAATATTCCACCATGTTGTCTGTAATCTGTCATTGAGATGCCTAGCAATATCAGAAACACTTCGGAAAGCGGCCTCATTCTTGAGATAATCTATTACTGGGCCAAAAATCTCTATAGTATTATCTTCCAAGTATTTTCTAGTAGTGGAAAGTATTTTGAGCAATTTATCTTTGCTTGTTTTTTCTAAAACCACTTGTGTATAGATTTGATCTAGTAATTCTGGCTCGAATTTCATCGCTTGTTCTGCTGCTTCTCTTCCAGGAATTTCATTATTCAACATACAGATAATAGAAGCTAAATTATCAAGTAATCTGTAAATGAAAAGGTAACTTTGAACGATATCATCCTCAATATGGATATATTTCTCAGCTTTTTCAAGATCACCAATAACCATACAAACGATACGAAGGATTTCTAACTCGAAATCTCGTCTACCGACTTGTTTCATGCTTTCTATAAATTCATCTAAAGTTGGATCCTCTGAGAATAGAACTTTACTTGTAATCAAAACATGATGTGCTCCGGAACCTTGTAATGCTCTTTGCTGGTATCTAATGAAACTATTTCTAGTCATCACAGTAACCTGGAGTTTGATATCATCATCCATTAACCAGAAATCTCTCCTCGGTGTTTTCTGATCCTTAGTTATAAGAACTAAATCTATGTCCGATTTCTCCCAGATTGTTCCTTTTACTAAACTTCCAAATAATAGTGCTGCAGTAAAGGTTTGATCTTTCTTAATTTCTTCAATGAAAGCATTGAGTGCTTCTTCAAACTTTTTTCTTATTTTCTTGTCTTCTGGCATTTCTTTCACCAACCAAATAACTTTACCTCAAATCCTTAGGAATACTATCTTCAACTACTGGAATGTAAATATCAAGAATGAAACCCTCTCCAGAGTGGCTTGGAACTATGACTTTTTCAAGGCCACAACGTCCTGCAAACTTTATCTTGTGTTTCTTTATCCACTCAAGAATCTTCTTCCACGCTTCAGTTATATCTCGAGCAGGATCTTCAACATTGCATCGAGTAACTACATTGAATGATTCTGGAACATCCTTAACTTCAACTTCATCTGATTTAAAATCAGGATTTACTACTAACCAAAACTCATAACCATATTCCTTTTTACCCGGAGATGGATTTGGATTATCAAATCCGTAAATAGGATTCTTTTCAAGATCATCAAAATAGCCTTTTGGTTCTGCCCATTCTCGAAGCTTTGCCCAAGCTTCATTTTCAGGTGATTCACTGATAGCTTGAAAGCTAACAACCCGCATAGGCTGTAATCGTATAAATTGAACTTCCAATTCATCGGGTTTTCTTACGGAATACATTCTTTGAATGTGATCGGCTTTTCTTTTTGCTTCCATTTTCTTCTTTACTTGTGATTTTATGTAGGCCTCTTTTATTGCAAAGAAAAGCACTTTTCCATCTTCACTTAATTTATACTTCCCTCTACCAGTATTAACTAGTATACCATAACTGACTAGCTTCTCTAAGTGATGTGCTAATGCTGTTTTACTAAGTTTTACTACTTCTTTCAGTCCACTGAAATCATTTGGACCTTCCAATAAAGATTCAATTAATTGTAATCTACTTTTATTAGCTATCGCACTTAGAACTTCTGCCAACTCATCAAGTGATATTTTTGTTGTTTCAATATCGATGTCATCAAACGAAGTCATCATTTTTCATTCCTCTGTTATTTCTATTCAAGCTGAACATTATTAAATGTTTTGTTGAATATTAGTACTAATTTTACTGAACAGTTTTTTAGTTGTTTTTCACTTTCTATATTAGAAACTTTATACAAGAAGGAAACTATTAGAGAAATGATGGACAATGAGACTACAAGATGGAGAAAAGGCGATTAATTTCACAGTAACTGATCTTTCAGGTAAGAAGATTTCACTTGAGAAATTTAAGAATAAGAAGATCTTACTTTCATTCTACAGATATGCATCATGTCCCTTATGTAATCTGAGAATTTCACAATTAATTCAACAATACGATGATATGAAGAAGAAAGGGCTAGTGATTATTGCGTTCTTTCAATCACCAAAGGAAAGTATGCTTGAATACGTTGGAAAGCAAGATGTACCTTTTCCACTAATACCTGACCCAGAAAGAGAAATCTATAGATTATATCGCATTGAGAAATCTTGGTTCAAATATGTCATCGGCGGGATTTCTAGAAAAATGTTCAAAGCACTAAGAAAAGGCTTTAAGATAAAAGGTCAGGAAGGACAGCAAAATCTTGTTCCAGCAGATTTCTTAATAGAAAATATGGTTATCAAGAAGGCTTATTATGGGAAAACTATTGCTGACCACATCTCATTTAAGGAAATTAATCAATTTCTTGAAAAGTAGTTTTCAAAATAATATCGCTGACGGTTTTCTTAGGTTCTAATGAACCATTCTTTTATAAAACTGGAGTAGTTGTAAAGAAGACACATTATTGAGAAGATTTAGAATGACAGAAACAGAGACGTTTACATATAATCCCGTTGATGGTACTGATACTTGTAAAGTCTCATTTAATTTTGAGCTAAAAAAGGAAGAAGGAAAGATCATAATAAAGCAACTCACTGTTGATGGAGAAAAGGGTTGCATCGGACACAATAAAACAATAGAGCTATTAGTAAGGGGTAGAATCATTCAAGATCTTCCAATTGAGGAATTGAAAGATGCAGGTTGTAAGAGAGCATCTTCTTGTTCTCAAGAGCTTGCTAAAGCATTAGAGTTATTACTTAAATCTAGCAATAAATAATTCATTTTTTTTCTAAATTGGGAAAAATTTTTAACCGACCAGTCGGTTAATTATGTACAATGAAATCATCAAATAAACGTCAGCAAAAAAGTGGGAAAACAAAAGGAATAATTATTGATGCATCGAAGAAGCTCTTTTTTGCTCATGGATTCTCTGATGTTAGTACAGAGCAAATTGCTAAGGAAGCAGGTATATCAAAAGGCGGTATTTTTCATCATTTTTCAACCAAAGAGGAATTAGGTTTAGCTGCTTTAAGATCAACATTAGATGATTTCCAACATCTACTCCCGATTATCGAAGAATCACAAGATCTCAGAGCAGTCATGAAGATGGTTGTTAGTGAGACTATGTCTTTCGGTCGAGAGAATCCAGGTTTCATTAAAATGCTTCTGTGGTTTTTACTTAGAATTGATGACAAATCAGATAGCAAACAATTTTATCTTTTGATGAAAGAAACATTTCTTGAATCTCTTTTACCTTATGCTCAAATTCTGGAAACATTATTTACACGTCTTGGACAGACACAGCCAAGAGAGAAAGCATTGCTTCTTATGGGTCTCCTAGATGGAGTTGTTATTTATGCTACTTATGTAGATAAACTTTCCAAGTTTGAACCAGAGCTTGCGGATTATTTTGATGATTTCGATAATTTAGCAGATATAGTAATGGAGTTATTTTTTCCAAAAAAGGAATAAGAAAAAATGAATGAAGAAATAATGGTATCAACTCGAAATCTAAAACGCATTTTTAAATTCGGAGAAACAGAGGTTTTTGCACTTGATGGTGTGAACCTGTCTGTTCGAAAAGGTGAATTTGTAGTTGTCCTTGGTCCCTCGGGAGCTGGAAAAACCACTCTCTTGAATATGATTGGTGGAATAGATCGTCCAACAGAGGGAGAAGTTATTGTAGATGGTAGTAAAATCACTGAATATTCCATAGATGAATTGAATAGTTATAGACGAAATGATGTTGGTTGGATATTTCAGTTCTTTAACATCGTTGCAAGTCTACGAGCATGGGAAAACGTTGGATTAGCCTTGGAATTCCAAGGTCAAACCTCAAAATCTGAAATCAAGGAACGAGCATTTGAATTACTCAAACAAGTAGGATTAGAAGGAAAGGAAGAACGGTTTCCTAGTCAACTATCCGGTGGAGAACAACAAAGAGTGGCTATTGCACGTGCTCTAGTTAAGAAACCAAAAATTGTTGTTGCTGATGAACCTACAGGAAATCTTGATTTTGTTACTGGTCAGAGTATTGCAGAATTAATGAGAGATTTGAACCTGCAAGAGGAAATTACATTCATTGTTGTTTCTCATGATTTAAACATCACACAATATTCAGATAGAGTATTCCATCTTCGAATGGGTAAAATTGAGCAAATTGAAGAACAGCCTAAGGATAATCAGAGTAAGTTAGTTGGTGAAGAAATAAATTGAAAATTATGACGAAGAAAATCTTTAGAGAGATTCGGACGAGTAAATTTCGATCTTTTTCTATAGTTATTCTTGTAGCTTTCACCGTTGCATTTCTTGGTGGAATGCGAGCCAGCTACCCTATGATATTAGAAACCTATAATCTTAATAAAGAGACGTATAATGTAGCAGATGGCCGATTTACTTTTTTTCAACCCATTCAGCAAAATAATCTTTCAGTAATAAGTACGAATAGTACCTTTCTGACAGAAGCTAATATTGATCAGATTGATGGACGTGTTATTTTCTACTCTGATATAACACTTGATGGTGAAAAATTCCCAGCAATCATTATTGGAACTGATTATCCAAACAAAGTAAATCAATTAGTAATTGAAGAATCCGCGAGTGATATAGAGGATGTAGATGAAATCCTAAATAGTAATACTAGTTGTCTAGTTGAAACTCATTTCGCTGGAAGAGCCATATCTTTCGTTGGACAAGACGTTCAGATGAATGATACGATTTCTATTAATTTTGCTGGTTTTCCCGTTGATTTTGAGGTAAAAGGAATAGCTCAGGACACAGATTTCCTTTATGTTGTAGATGAAAGTTCATTGATGCCACTTATGGGCGAACTAGCAGTAATCTGGATTAACTTGGAAGTAGTTCAACAATATTTGTTTAGTGGTGATCCGCTAATTAATCAAATACTCTTTACTGTAGAGGAGAGATTTGATAAAGAGATGACCTTAGCAGCTGCAGATATATTATCATACGTTTTTACTAGCAATAATATTGATGCTAATTCCTTGAAATTTGAAATTCATGATGAAACTGCTGATTATAAGATGTTTACTAGTGATGCCGGTGCTCTTGACAGCATGGGAACAATCTTTGGAATCATTGGTATGATTGTTTGTGCTACTATTATTCTTAACACCCTATCAAAACTTGTAAATTCTCAAAGAAAAAACATTGGTTTGTTCTTTGCAATGGGATCAAGAAGGCGAACTATACTCACGCATTATATTCTAGTGACATTGATTTTGGCAATATTTGGTGTATTAATAGGTATACCACTTGGATATGGTATTGCGTATGGTATGGTAAAAATAGTCTCAAGAATGTATGGAACACATGAGTTTGCATTTTATCTACCTCCTAATGAGTTCTTAATTGGAGGTTCAGTTACTTTTGGCATTTGCCTGATAGCATCTATAATCAGTGCATGGCCTATAACCACTGTAACACCTAGGGAAGCTATGACTGCTACATTTACACGCATAAAGACCAAAGGAAAATCCGTTTCAGAGAAATTACTTGGTTGGTTTCCAATATTCAAACCCATTCATATGGCAGTTCCTCTTCGTGAAATATTTATGAAGAAGAAAAAAACAATAATAACAATTTTTGCTCTTACAACATCAATGGTATTCTTAGTTGACTCATTAGCTATGGAATATAACATGTATGATATAATGAGGAGTAATTTTACAGAGTTTAATACTTATGATGTACAAATACATCTTGAGACACCTGAATCCATAGAAAAAATCCTTTCTTTTATATTCAAAAATAACGCATGATGGTGAGTTTGCCAGCTGGGCACAAATAGAGTGTTACCAAGAAAATTCTACGTTACGAAATTATAATATAATTAAAGGAATTGCTGAAGATAAAGGTGATTTGACTTCTAAAAAAGTATTACTTGGTAATGCTATTGCAGGAAAATACGATATCGAATTATTCGATAATATTTCAATTGGTATCTTAGGTAATTATACAGTTGAAGTTACTGGTTTGGTTGGTGAACTAGTAGATTTCTCAGTTTTTTGGACTTATGAATCATTCCAGCAAGGCAACATCACAGATTACTTTGGATTACCAAAAGGATGGGTAAATGGTATTGTTCTCTCAGTAGAAGATAATGCTAACCTAACAGCTCTTAGAGCTGTTTTCGATGATGCTTTCAGTATAAATCAATGGACAGAGTCAGATGCAGCTCTAAGATCAATTAGAGCCTTGATGGAAGCAATGATGAGTGTAATGATCTTATTTCTTGTAATAGGTATCGCAATTGGAGTGATATTTAGTTTTCAATCTATGAATATGGCTTTTGTTGATCGTCAACAGGATTTTATTGCCTTTAAAGCAATGGGAACAAAAATGAAGTTTATTCGAAGAATGATTTTCTGGGAGAACGCTATACTAAGTATTTTCGGTCTTATCCTTACTGTACCATTTGGCTACTTATTCTATCGGCTTAGTTTGGATTATATGTTGGAGGATAAGTTCTTTGTTCCAACCTCCATACCTTGGTTTACATGGCCCATAGTATTACTCTTATCTCTTTTCGCAATATGGTTAGCTACTGCTAGACTTGTAAGAAGAATAAGAAAATTTGATCTCGCTGATGAATTAAGACAGACAGGTGCAACTTAAGCTTCTGCTGTTCTTTTTCTAATTTTCCATAAAATTCATAATCTATTTATTCAATGGATTATAGGAGGTTATCTATTGGAACAAGATCCTATTAAAAAAGCACGAGAGATGTTTCTTGACATTGATAATTGTGCTCAAGCAGTTTTTAGAACAATCCTTGAGGAAAAAGAACTCTATTTTGAGCAAGCACCAATTGCTGCGGCTGGTTTTGGTGGAGGAATTAGTAGAAGAGGTGAAATGTGTGGTTCTTTGACTGGGGCAATTATGGCGATTGGTATACTTCAAAATCAAAAATACCCAGAACCAGTTGAACATAGAAAATATACCTATGAATCAGTAGGTGAATTAATTGATAAATTCAATGCAATTCATGGATCTCCGATTTGTAATGATTTAGTAGGTTTTGATGTAAGAGATCCAGAAGCGAGAAAGAAAGGAAACGACGAAGGAGTTTTCAAAAACATTTGTCCGAAATTTGTTGAAGATGCTGTTAGAATTGTTCTTGAAATGTTTCCTGATTAACATACGCTCTTTATTTTTGGTAAATCTTGATTAGCAAGGATTTAAAAATTCGTATACGTAGTACAAATCGAAATAGTTCAATTATTTGGTGGAAGGGACTTAATGGCTCAATATACTTTGCAAAGTGAATTGGCAATAGCAGTCTTAGTAGTTGTTTGGAATGTTGTTTTGCTCTATTTGGGAATCATGAATATTATTTTGGATCCATTGAGTGTTTGGGGATATATGTTCTTTTTAATGGGAATTTTCGTTGACTTCTTCATTCTTAGTTGTAGTGTAAGATTTCATCGACACAGTTATTCTAGGGTTCCTTAGAGTAACAGTAGATTTCTAGGATACTAGGAATTGCTTTTCATTTTTCTTTTCTTACTAACGAATATAATTATGGGAAAGAAAAATACAAGCTGCCAAATATTGAAAGTCATCTTCGGTGTTGGTTCATTCGGATTATTTATTTCTATTGTGAAATCACCGACTCCCTCATATCCACAAATTTCCAAAATAAAGGTAATAGAACTTGTGCTTGTATGATTATATATCATTGATAAAATTTCACCAAAACCTTCCGCAGGCATAAAGAAAAGTATTCTCCAATCCTCATCATATATGGTTAGTTGATAATTAGCAGATTCAGTATTAGTTAAAGAAATTGTGTTATTTCCATAAGGAATATCTATTTGGAAATAATGATTCAAATACTGTTTAAAGTGTTCTTGTTCATCGCCATTTATTGATCCACCTGAAGACGTAAATGGAGAATTACAAAGGAGATTAATCGCATCATATTCTTTTACTACTAAATCAAAATTTGATGTTAAAGCTTTGCTGGAAACCATTATAAGATAGAAACCAGTTTCAAGAAGAAATCTACAGCATTCAGCAGTTGCATCTTCAGGATTTATTAAGTAACTCCCACCTATGAATTCATGAACGCCATACATATCGAATTCAAAAACTTTGATATCAACTTCGCCCATTGTAATTGAACAATAGAATTCGTAGAAAGATTTCTCCCAAATATTAATTCTATAAATTTGTACAGAGTTCTGTTGGATAGAGCAATCTTCCTTAATATCTTCTAAACTGAGCATTAGCGGTTCCATATTAGATGTAGTAAGACTGTTTTCGTAATAGTAGGTTAGGAATTCATCCCACAAAGTATCTACTTGCCAATCCATTCCAGTACAAAAACTCAGCCTATTTGTGTAATCAGTGAAGAATTCCTCAGAGGTAACATCAAAAGGCATGTACAAAGTAAGACCGTTTGCACTACCAAGATAGCCCGGATGTTGCCAGTTAAACACTACTGCTTCACCAAGAAATTCCAATAATTCTTCAGCAGCAAGATTAAGAGATGGATAATCCAAAAAACTGATTATATTATCAACGAATGAGATGAAATCAATCCAAAAATCATCATAGAAATCATAGGTAATTTCTCTACAAAAAGAAAAAATATCATCGATATTATTTCCTTCCAGAGCAGCAATTAATTCAGTAATAAACGAATTAATTATTTCTGGAATGTCTATGAATTGTGTTTGATTAATAACTGACAAGCAAGTCATGTATGTGTATTGATAATGGTCTGAATAGGCATCAACCATTAGTTCACAAAGTGAACTTGCATTAATACTAGGATCAGATTTTAGGCCCTCGATAATTAGCCTGTAGGGATAACCATTAGTACCATCTTCTGAAGCAATAAAATACTTGCAAAGATTCCTCAGTTCCCATGCTACTTCAGCTGTAATCATATTACATGCATCCATTGAAATTATGTCAATTTCCTCTGAAGAAGAAGCAAGGGCATTTGCTATTGCATTTTGTACATCATTAGCTATAAAGTGAGACATACTTGTCTCATCATCAATAACCCCATAAGCTGCGTGACCATGATTCCATAAATCAAGAATATAATTCTCAGCTGGAAAATTTGTGAAGCTATAATTTATGAAGTTTATTAGAGTAATTGGATTAGCCATATCCACTTCTCCCAAATCCACCATAAGTTGAGAGTCAATTGTCGTTGCTGATATATCATCTGTGATGTTGTATATTCTACTTCCATTCCAGTTACCATGGGTATTATCATAACCAGGGATTCGGTCAAGTAATACAACAATGCTAATGTTTTCATCAGAACCACCTGCTTCTTCTAACCACTCAAAATCTCTTATT
>JABLTI010000241.1 GCA_013166835.1 Promethearchaeati archaeon
GATTGTGTAAGATTTAATCATCAAATCATTTTAATGATTAAATAATAAAAACGTGGAAGAAGAAAAAAATGACTGAAACAAACATGGATAAGAAACATCCAATAGAAAAAATTGAGAGCGAAGAATTTACTTTGCGTCCTTTAGATCTCAAACAAGATTTTGAGGAACTGATTCCTTTCTATGATGAAATATTTGAAAAGGAATTATCAGCAAAAGGAGCATCTGTTAGAGCAATGCTCTCTGAAATGAAAGCATTCATGCCTTTCTTTAGACTCTTGGGTATTTTTTCAAAGAACTATAGACATGCCCTTGATGGTTTTGTGTATGAAAATAACGATGGAAAAATTGTCTCAACGGTTAATATAGGGTATAGTGGCAATTTTTGGGAAATCGCTATGGTAGCGACTCACCCTGATTATCGTAGACGAGGATTGGCTAAGAAGCTGATTTTTGAATCATTGGATCATGCAAAGAAACATAACGCTGAAATGTGTGTTTTGGAGGTTTTAGAGGAAAACGAACCAGCATACAAATTATATCGAAACCTTGGATTCCAACACTTTGATACTCAAGCAAAATTGAAGCTAGATAGTAGTAAATTATCTTCTATTTCTCAGCAAGACTTACCGACTGGTTATTCTATAAAAACTCGAAAGCGCGATAGACAAACAGGCATTAACATGTTTGAGTTAGAAGAACATGCAACACCACAATCAGTTTTAGATTATTCTCCTGTTAACAAAATAAAATATCAGAAACCGTTTCTCGTGAGATTACTAAGACCGCTTGTTAAACTTTTTATTCGAATGAAAAGTTTCAGCTGGACAATTCATTATGAAGATAAGTTAGTTGGTATGTTATTTACTAGAATTGGTAAATCTAAAGATAGCTGTCATGATATGGAAGTAATAGTTGATCCAGAACATAGCAAAGTATTAACTCAACCACTAATTAGCTATGCTTTGAATCACATAAAGGATAACACTGCTTTTGATCTAAACACCATTACACTAATAAGAAAAACTGATGAAAATCTATTAGATACTTTGAAAAACTTTGGTTTTGAAACATTCGAGACGGATCATATACTTGGCTTGAAATTCAACGAAAATAGCTAAAGTAAAACTGATACTGGTGACGACTTACCAAGGAAGCTCTTTTCCTTCTTGGGTTAGAAATTTACCAGTATCAGCAATTTCCTTTGATTCCACAAGTTCAATGATTTTTGAAATAGGTTCTTCAGGTTTTAATGGAGCATCTAAACCGCCCATATCTGTTTGGATCCAACCTGGTTGTATAGCTAATACTGTTATTTCTTTCTCACGAAGATCATTAGAGAGAATCTTTGTTATCATATTGAGTGCTGCTTTACTTGTGCAGTAACTATACTTTCCTCCCTGAGTTCTTTGTGTAATACTCCCGTTTTGAGATGACATATTGATGATTTTTGCTTTTGTTCCTCTCTCAAGTAATGGTAAGAATTTCTCGCTCATTAAGAGTGGTGCGAGTGAATTAATTTCCAATACTTTCATGAAATCTTCTTTATAGACATCCCCCAAATGATAAAGATTCTTTCCATCTCCAGATAGTATTCCCGCATTGTTGATGAGTATATCTATTGAGTCAAATACTTTTTTGGTTTCCTCAAATGCATTGTCTCGGTCCTTTTCTTTTGTCACATCTAATTGGATAATTGACAAAGTGTCAGAATATTGCATTTTCAAATCTTGTAGAGCTTTTGCTTTCTCCGGAGTTCGACAACTAGCGATTACTTGATTGCCTCTTTCCAAGTATTGTTTAGTAAATTCTAATCCTAATCCTCTACTACTTCCAGTAATAAAAACAGTTTTCATA
>JABLTI010000039.1 GCA_013166835.1 Promethearchaeati archaeon
AGTAATCCGATTTTGGTCATTTTTTCTGTAACCTTGCTCATGGATAGTAACTCCTAAATCTCACAATAAATTGCTTACTATTATTTTTTTTGTATGATATCAGATTATCCACTTAAGAATATTTGCAAAAATAGAAAATAAATGTTTTCCATAACAAAAAAAACAGAAAAATACAAAACAAAGAAAAAGGAAAGGAATTATCCTTCTTTTCTCTTAACTCTTCGTCTGATTTTAAATAGCGCTGTGGATGATATGCCAATGAGAATAATACAGACATGTGCTGCAGGAACACTTGGAGTAATTGTGTTATCGGTGACTGTTATTTGTTCTGTTTTTGTGCCACCCTGATTGCATTCTGTAGTTACTTTTAGTATATCACCTATTGTTGCACTAATATTGTATGTATATGAGAAAATAGAATTGGTTGGTTGAGAAGTATAGCTAGTACTATTCACTAAGCCATCATTCTTCCAGATATCAACATCAATTATATAATGAGTGTTCGAGTCAGCAACTGAATGAACCAGTAAGACTGTTAGTTGTTGATCTAAGAAGCCATATTCTAATGTTAAATTTGAAGGAGAATGACTAGTAATTTTTGTACTATTAATTGAAAGCCCAATCAACAAAATGAACAGTGAAATTAGTACAAGATTTCTTTTCTTTTTAACCCACATATTGTATACCTATGGTTACAGCTATTGGATGTTAAAAAAGGTCTTTGGTTTATAAAAAAAGAAAAGAATCACTAAAGTGATTCAAATTCTAAAGCTTAATCGTACGCTTTTGGTTCTGGTAAAGTTTTAACTTTCTTTGGTTCATTGCTGATTCTAGCGCCTTCTTCTATGTAAATATCATTGGTGTAAAGTATTTCTCCAGAGATTCTAGCACCTTCTTCGATGGAAACATTGTCACCATAAATATTTTTTATACGGGCATTTTCCTCTATGCGAATCTCTTTGCCATACAAATCTTGAGCAGTTGCTCGAGAAGATATGATTATTGTCTCAGCACTCACTATTCCTTGTACTTCTCCTCTTCTACCAATTTTGAAGTATTTACCTGTAATTAGCTTGGCTATTGCTGAACCACCGATTTCAATTTCATCACCGGTTAGTACTTTTTCTATAGTGCATGATCCACCAACTTTGATGTTTCCTGAACAAGTTAGATTTTCATTGCAGGTTAAAGTTCCACCTACTCTTATTGTTTCACCCTCAGCATTTCCCCCTATTCTTATTGTACCTCCAACATCAATTTTACCAAATTCTAGATTTGCACTTGTTTTTAGTGTGCCACCAACATCTAAATCCTGTATTTTGGCATCTTCTTCTAGTTTTACTGTACCACCAACATCAATAGAATCAATTTCTATTTTCTCTGAAGCTTTGAAAGTACCGCCCACTTTAATAACTTCAAATTTACCACCAGTAACTCTGACTGTTCCACCAACTTTTAATTTTTCAATAGATGAAGTTGCGAGTAATTTTACAGTGCCCCCAACGGCTATTGAACCAATGTTGTTTTCACCATAAATTTTGAGAGTTCCACCAACTTGAAGGGATTCTATTTTAGCATTTCCTCCAATTTTGATTGTTCCGCCTACTTTGACGGATTCACTTGTAAGATCTTTTGCGACATCTAGTGAACCACCAACACCAACTTCAGGACAAAGCATGTTTCCATTGACTTCTAATTTGTTATCGACTTGAGCATATTGTTCAAGCTCTAAATGACCGACAATTTCTACTGAGCCATTTTTAGTTCGTATACTTCTTGCTCTCAAGTCTCCTTCACAAGTAAAACTGCCTTTAGAATTAATGGATCCATCAACAACAATTATACCATTGTCAGCAATTAAGGTAGCATCTTTACCGATTTTGAGATTGCCTTTGACTTTTCCAAGTCTTACTGTTTGTCCTTTTTCAACTATTTTTTCAGACATTTTTTGATCACCCTTCGGTTTAATTTGAATATACTACTATTTTAATTATATATAAAGCAGATTCACTTTTTGTACACTCAATATGAGGTCACAATTTGTGTCTAAAGAAAAAAAGTTTTGCTATTCCAACAGGAATAGCATATAAAAAAATCAGAATTTTGGAGCAGGTAGTTCTTTAACTTTCTTGGGTTTAGCACGAATCTTAGCTTTCCCTTCAGCATCAATTGAATCTGTGTACTCTACTTTGCCACTTAGAACTGCATAATCTTCGATTATGATCTTATCTGCAAAGACGTTTCTCGCTCTGCTTCTTTCCAACATCTCAAGTTCAGATACGTAGAGATTCTTAGCTCTAGCTCGTTCATTTAATACAACAGATTCTGCTTGAACTATACCGACAAGTTTTCCTCTTCTGGCAACACTGATAGATTCAGCTTTGATAAATTTGGCTTTAATCTTTTTACCAGCAGAAAGTTTCTCTGCTTCAAGTTTTTTACCAGCTGAAACACTGAAACCAGCAGATAAACTACCACTGAGGGTGATATTTGATTTGCCATGTACTCTCATACCTGCACTAGCTCTCTCACCTTTAGCGTCTTTTTTCAAGATGACACTCATGCCAGCGCTTAAGTCACCAAATTCAATAATATTCTTTGCTTTAACTTTCATACCAGCACTAGCTTTTCGTACCTTTGTTATACCAAATAGCTTGACACTCATACCAGCACTAACACTTTCTATTTCAGTGTCTTTTTTGGAGATCACTGACATTCCAGCACTGACTTTTCCGAATTTTCCAGAGGTAACTACAACTCTTGCTCCTGCACTAGCTTTCTCAACATTACTTATACCATATAATTTGACACTAGCACCTGCAGAAATTTTACCAACAGTATGATCACCATTTAGTTTTACAATAGCTCCTGCACTAATTGAATCGGCTTCTACTTTTCCATGTAGTCTTACAATAGCACCAGCGCTAATTTTATCAGCTTTAACATCTTTTTTAACATCAACAGTCATTCCTGCTGATACATCTTCAGCTTCAAGAGAACCAGTTACAAGTAATTTCTTTTCAGCTTCAACTTCTCTTTTAACTTTGAGATCACCGAAAATCTTTACGCTACCTTTTTTGCTTTCAATGCTTAGAACTTCAAGATTTCCTTTACACTTGAAGCCACCTTTATTCTTAATCTTACCATGAACAACAATTGTTTTGTTCTCTGCAATTATTGTTGCACCTTTTCCGATTTTCATGTCTCCATCGACTTCGGAGAATTTCATTCGAGCTCGATTCTTGACATGAACTCTTTTTTTAGCTGCCATATATTTCACCATATGTTAAATTACTAAATACAGTATAGTTTTAGTATTTAAAAAGTAAATTCACTTTAAGAACACTCAACATGAGACCACTATATGTGAAGTCACATTATGTGACTATGATCTCTAATTTACTTTTTTTTCATCTTTTTCAGTTTGAATTCTACAATTTCACTTAATAATCGAGGGTTATCTGAAAAGATTCCATCTACTCCCCAATCCAGTAATCTAAACATGTCTCCTGGATCATTAACTGTCCAGACATGTATTGCTATATTTAGCATGTGGCTTACACTAAAGAATTTTGAATCTTTGAAAGTTTTAAGAAAGAAGAATCTTTCAGGTATTTGTAATGCAAAATATGGCACTGCTTTTCCTAAGATCACTTCTTGATCGAGTGGCATTTCTTGATAGTAATTATATGTTGGATTCTTCCTAATCCAATGCTTTACTTTTTGCTGAAACTGGAGAACTTCTATGGGACTAGCACTTGTTGGTGCACCAGTTTTCAATCTGAACCTTTGTAGTTGTTTGTGGTGGAAAGAACCGATCATAACTCTATCCTCAGCATCAAGTTCTTTCAATTTCCTAGCTAATATTTCTGGAGCTTTCGCGAAAGTATCTTTTATATCCATATTGAACTTTGTTTTCGGAAATTGACTCAGAACATCTTCTAAAGTTTGTATTTGTAATCCTTTACCTCTAAATGGGTACGGATCTTCTTTTTCAGGTCCTTTGTAGCGGTAACCTTGATCGAGTTTCTTGATTTCTTCTAATGTAAACGAACGTACAAATCCTCGCCCTTCGGTTGTTCGGTTTACAGTTGCATCATGAAAGAATAACACTTCGCCATCTTTGGTTACTCGGAGATCAGTCTCAACTACATCTACTCTGTAACTAATAGCATCCTGTATAGCTTTCAAAGTGTTCTCTGGCACATAGGCACTATCTCCTCGATGAGCCATTACCAAAGGTCGTTTTCCCTTTAAAAAAGGAACAGGACTTCTCTTCCACATAATGTTTTATCTTTAACTTTCATCAAAAATAACTTTTCCCTTGCAATGAAAATTTCTAAGATAATATCTGGGAATTATTAACAAATTAGATAGATTTATTAAACTTAAAACATCGAAGTTTACACAGTATCCAAACTATATCCCTCGGTGGTTAAAAAAAATTGGCAGACTTTTTTGTAGGAGAAGCACTCCAAGGCAAAGGAAATGAACTTGCCCATGTGGATTTAATGATTGGTGATAAGGATGGACCGGTAGGACATGCTTTCGCTAATGGGATGACTCAATTATCACAAGGTCATACTCCGCTTTTAGCATTAATCAAACCAAATCTAACCCCACATCCACGAACATTGATTGTTCCGAAAGTAACAATTGACAGTCTCGATCAAGCCGAAAAAATATTCGGGCCAGCACAAATGGCAGTAGCTAAAGCAGTCGCAGATGCTGCTGAAGAAGGGGATATTCCTCAAAGTAAGATTTTTGAATACGTAGTAATTGTGAGCGTTTACATTCATCCAAAAGCAGAAGACGAATCAAAAATCTACTACTATAACTATGGTGCTACTAGACTTGCTATTAAAAGAGCGTTAAGCAATTATCCTTCAATGAAGAAACTAATTGCAGAAAAAGACAGAGCAAAACACCCAGTTATGAAATTCAGACCACAAACCATCTGGGACCCACCATATTTACAGGTTGCTTTAGATGTAGGCTCACTATCAGCTGCTGTTAAAATTGTTGAACAACTACCAAAATCAGATAGAATAATCATCGAAATTGGTACTCCATACATCAAGAAATACGGTATAGAAGAAACAATTGGCAGAATGAGAGCCTTAAAACCTGGAGCTTATATCATTGCAGATATGAAGACCATGGATGTCGGAAGAGCTGAAGTAAATGCAGCAGCCGATGCAACAGCAAATGCAGTAGTAGTTTCTGGAATTGCTCCTATCGCAACAGTGGCAGAATTCATCAGAGCATGCAATAAAAGAGGAGTTCACGCTTGGGTAGATTCATTGAATACTAAACAAGCAGAATTCATAGCTAGTCTTCAAGGTTTGACAGAGAAACCAAAAGTTGTAATCCTTCATAGGGGAATTGATCAAGAAGACGCCCAAAAAGAAGGAGCAGCCAAAAAAGAAGGAACTTCCGCAAGTCGTTCTGTCTGGGGAGATATCAAACAAATTAAAAAGATAACAGGCGGACTTGCAGCAGTTGCAGGCGGTCTTAAACCAGGCAAACCATTAGCAGATGCTCTAAAAGCAGGCGCTGACATAGTCATTGTTGGAAGATACATCTATCGGTCAAGTGACCCAAACAGAGCTGCTATGAGATTCCTTGATGAAATGGAAATCGAAGCAGACACCATGCGATTATTCGATAAACTAGATTATTAGAGGAGCAAATTTCAGCTCCTTTCATATTATTTTTTTCAATCATTAGTATCTATCTTTTCATTTTTTATTAGGTTATTCTGACTTAAAGTACTAATTGCCCTTCTAAACTTAATGAATCTTATAATTCCAAAAATAATAACAATTAATCCTAAGGAAATTAATAACCACCCTGTCACTATAATTGCTATTGATTCTTCAAATAATTTTATTAGACCAATACCGCCAGCTCCAAAAGCTAGTGCAGTTCTAATATATGCTAAAAATGTTCTTTCATTCGCTTGAGCAGTTCTATCTACTGCGAGGTAATCTCGTATAATCATTTTTTCTGGATCTATTTCATATTGTTTTTTACTCATAAAGAATCACTCAAATTTCTCTAGTATTTAGGGATTCATGTTGAAAATCCTAACTAATTAAGGGATTTATCAGCTAAAAAATTTTTACTTTGAAGTAATATTTCCACAAGAAAAATAGGTCAATTAATAATTAACACAATGGCGTTAATTTTGGTAGGATATTTTACGATTGTAAAATAGTAATTATCACATTGGTGTTATTGATACGTTCTTTAAATATAGTGTCCAATATAAAATTGGCGAAAAGAAAGCCTCCGAAAAGACTCCAACAACATGGGATTGGTATTGTTGTTGTGTGGATTTCCGAAGGAAAAAGACTACAAAAGAATATTGCAGTACTCTTTCAATCTATATGGGTCTGCAAGACGCTTGAAATAGTCGTCTTTTCGCCACTTTTTACTTTGGTAAAAATAATTTTTGAAAGACTATTATTTGATCATTTTCTGCAATTCTTTAAAGCTTAAGCAATTAAGGATATGTTTCTTCTCACACCAACTTCTTCGTGCGACATTGATTCCCCATTGCATGAAATTATAATCCTTGACATAATGAGCATCAGTTCCGATATAAATTAGTGCCTTCTCTTTCAAATCAAAAACCAGATGATCGTCAATATCTTGTCTATCAGGTTGAGCATTTATTTCCAGCCAAGTATTTGTTTGCGTGCATTTTTTAGCAATTTTCGAGAAATTTAAACCATAATCTGCTCTCTTACTAAACATTCTACCAGTTGGATGTCCTATAGCGTTTACGTATTCATTATCTAAAGCAGTGAGTATTCTTTGAGTCATTTCTTCTTCAGGTAAATCGAAATGGGAATGAATGGAAGCAATTACAAAATCCATTTCCTTCAAGATTTCTTTTGAAACTTCTATTTCGCCTGTTTTTATTATATCAATTTCTAATCCATGGAGAACGTTAATTTCAACTTCTTCTACTAATTTTCCTAATTCCTTCTTTTGCTTTTGTAGTTTTTCTTCATCAAGAGGATTGTAAATTTTATTCTTACCGTAGTGATCTGTAATTGCTACATATTCCCATCCTTTTTGTTCTGCTCCTTTAATCATTTCTTCCAGAGTAGCTTTTCCATCAGAATAATTAGTGTGAGTATGCAAATCACCTTTTATATCCTCCATTGTGATTAATGCCGGTAATGCATTCTTCATTGCAGCTTCAATTTCTCCACGATCTTCACGTAATTCAGGAGGGATAAAACACATGCCTAGTCCTGCATACACATCTTCTTCGGTTTCACTTGCAAGAAGCTTACTTTTGTCTTTGTTATATAATCCATATTCATTTAGCAGCAATTCTTTTTTCTCAGCAAGAGTTCGGAGTTTTATCGTATGACTTCGAGCACCGGTGGAATACAACAACCCAGCGCCATCTGATTCTTCTTCCAGAATACGCAAATCAACATTCATATTATTGAACAATTTGACAGTTGTTTTCAATTTTCCAGTGGCAATTACATCTATGACTTCTTCCATCTCTGTGAAATACTTCATAGCTTTCTCAAAATTCTCTGGTTTCCCAATTGCATGAAAATCTAAATCTCTCACAGTAGATTTTCGTCTCCGAAAAGATCCCCCAATATCTACTTTTGTTAAGAGCTTTGATTGCATTAGCTTCTCTCTTAATCCATAAGCTATTTTTTCTATTTTTGGTAAAGCTGTTCTTCCTCTTTTGAGGAATTTAATTGCTCTTTGTATTTTCTCTATTTTTCCTTCAGTAAAGCTGGATAATTTTGACAAGGCCCCAGTTTCAATCGCTTCTTCTAATCCGGCAATTGACTTAATTCCTAATTCCTGATATAATCTTCCAGCGGTTTTCCCTCCGATCCCTTCAACCCTCATTAATGAAGTAACTTCTAACGGAACCTCTTGAGTGAGTTTTTGTAAATAGTAACTATCACCAGTTTTTACAATAACATCAATTTTAGTACTGATTGCATCACCAATCCCGGGAATATCCTTTAGTTTTCCCTCTTCTACAAGGACACTGATGTCTTCTGTAACTAAATTAAGAGCTTCTACTGCTTTTCTATACGCTCTTATTTTGTAGACGCTTTCACCGATTATCTCAAGAATATCAGCAATCTGTTTTAGTTTTAAAATAACTAATTCATTCATCATAGTTACCAGTCGCCTATTTAACACTCAATTCATTCTCGTTAGAATTTGTTTAAAAAGTAATAAAAATCTACTGATGTTCTAATTTCAGCTGGATTATTTAAATAAAAAGAAAATAAAAAATAGATGAGATAAAGAAAGAAAGAAGCAAATAATTTAATCTTGAACTTTTTTCTCCCAACTGGAAACAATTTTTACTAATCTTTGAATTTCGTTTATTTCTCCCTCAATATGAATTAGGACTTTTTGCCAGCTCCCATATTTCTTAATATCGACTTTATCATTACTGGAGGGTAAACCAAGCACAAAAACAACAGCATCCATATGATTATTGAAATGTTTAACCTCATCTTTGTATTTTATTGAATATCTATCAACAGCAGTCATGGTAATTATCACCTTGTCTAAAGATAATATAATTCTATAGAGAATAACTTCACAATGTGTTTTATAGGCATTTTGGCAAGAACCAATATTCTGTTATCTTTTTACGGAATTGTTACTAAAAGCAGATAAATTCTTGAATGTGAATAATTATTCTTTTTTTGAATAAAGATATTAAGTAAGAATTAAATGATGGGGTTAGGAAAATTGACTGAGACCGAAACTGAAACTATCTTGAGTCCATATCTCTCAGAAGAAGTTGTTCTAAAAAAGCGAACACCTTTTCATGCTCAGTGGGAGATTTTTAAGATTAGGTCTTGGAGATTCTTAACACATCATCCAGCTTGTAGTGAATACAAAAATCATTACTTCTCAATTGGACCTCTTAATCTTTGCATAGGTTGTTTTTCAATTTATTCTGCCATTTTATCTTACTTGGTGCTTTTTTTGACAGTTCCATCGGTTTTTCGCTTCAATCCCTATGTTATGTCAATTTTACCATTCGCTGGTTTTGGATTGGCAATTTTTCATCTAATATTTAAGGTCAAAAATAAATGGATTAAGTCTCTCTTTAGATTCTCAGCAGGTTTCGGGATAGCTGCTTATGGTGCTTTAGCGATAGCTACTTTTACAGAATTAAAAGAATGGTGGTTAGGAATTATTTTACTTGTAATTCTATTCGCAGGAAATCAGCTTTATGGTATGAGTCGAGGTAGATCAGCTAACCGAAAAGAATGTTCGGATTGTCCTTTACATAAAGCCAATCCACCGTGTCTGCCTGAAAAGAACACCAATATTAAAGTACGAAAAGTTTATGCAATAATAGAAGAAGAATTACAGAATCTTCAGGAAAAAAGAGAGAAGAAAAAAATTGAATCGGAACAAGAAGAACCGAAATCAGAAGAAGTTGTAACGGCAAAAACTTAATAATTGATGTTTTTCCTTTCATATTGTAACACAATAGTTACCAGGATATGAGGGTTATAAATTGTCAGAGGAAGAAAAATTCCCAGAATATGAAGAAGAGGTTCCTTCTACACCGGATGAAAAAGAACCAATTTTTGATCAGACTTATGCAGAAATGCAACCAGATAGTACAATAGAACCTGAAGTAATTGTTGATGAGGAAGCCAAGAAACGTAAAAGAAGAAGATGGATATTAATTAGTATTTTTGGCATTTTAACACCAATTCTTCTGATTGCTGGAGTATTAGTTTTTGTTGGATTAGCATTAGCTGGTGCATTAGAATCATGTGCAGTGCAATGTTGTCAAAACTGTGCTACTTCTTGTTCTGAATCATGTGCAGCATCATGTGATGAATCCTGCAATAATTGTTGTAGTAATGCATGTGAAAACTCCTGTAATTCTTGTTGTGAAAATTCCTGTAGTAGTACTTCTTGTTGTTCAAGTAGTGTTAGAAGAATAACAATGTTAGAAATACTACAAAATGCAAAGAATCAGTTGATGTGGCTCATTTATCTTGTGTTTGGAATTCAATAGTAAAAATGGAATTATCCTTTTTTTCTTTCTTTTATTACGGATGTTATAGTAGGAATAACTCTTTTTTTTAACAAAATAATAAGAAATGACATTGATTTAGTATTCATTATTAATATGGTTTGATGTCGATGTCAAAAGGTGTAGAGATAAAGCAAAAAGATCCCAAGAAGAAGAGAAGAAATAGAATACTAATAATTGTTTTTGCTGTGGTATTACCAATTGTGATAATACTTGTAGGTGGAATTTTATTGCTTTTGATGGCGTTTGGTCTTGCTCAAGGTTTAGGTACTGCTTGTGGTAATGCTTGTGGCGATGCGTGTAGTGATAGTATTAGTAATTCCTGCAATAATTCAACCACAATTTCCTTTGGAGATGCTATTAGGAATCAATTGAATAATTTCAAATGGTTATTCTATACTGTATTCAAATTTTAATTAGAAAATGGTTTGAATTCATTTTCTTTTTATTTATTTTAAAACGATGAGATTAGAAATAAGTCAGGTTTATTTAAGTTCGTCACAAAGTTAAATTAAGAAGCGGAACACACAAATAAAATGGAAGGGTAACAAGTTGTCAAAGTCTGCAAAAAAGATTGGATTCGTATTAGGGATTTCTAGAGATCAAGACACTATTATTGTACGTTTAGATGAAAATGTTGAGCATGAAGACATTGTAGAAGGAAGTTTTGTTAGTATCCCTCTAACGAATGGCAACACTATCATTGGACGTGTCAGTAACATTCGTGCTGAAAATCCTCAACTCAGTGATGAACGTTATGCAAAGTTTTGGATGGATAGGCTTAGACGATCCTTAGAATCACGTTCTATGTTGGAATTCACAGAGTTTCATGTTGTGGAAGTTGTTCTTGTTTCTAATATTTCAAATGATGGAGATCTCTCAACTCCAAATGCTTGGATTTCTCCAGGATCAATGGTTTTCGAATGTAGAGACGACTTATTGGAATTAGCAGTATTTGGCAAAAAAAGGGGAGTAATGAGTATAGGATTATTCGCAGAACATTCAGGAGAAATAAATGTAAAATTAAATCCAAACATCCTAGGTTCTGATGGATTAGCAATTTTTGGTTCAAGAGGAAGTGGCAAATCCTATGCAGCAGGAGTGATAATTGAAGAACTCGCAGAATTCGGACTACCAACTCTGATTGTTGATCCACATGGGGAGTATTGGGGACTTTCACACACCGCTGGACCGAAAGGCACTGCATCATTACCAAAATACTTCGTTCACGTGCTATATCCGAATAAATATCCTCCAAGATATTTTGAATTAATGAATAAACTAGCAAAGAAATTTGATGTAAATATCAAAATTGAACCTGTAACTATGTTATTCTCAGAAATCAGCACTTCCGAAATGTTTGGTTTTATGTATGATTTAACATTTACTCAGAAAGAAAAAATAGAAAATACTTGGTATGCAATTAGGGATGCATTTGGCTCTGCAGTCTGCTACGATATTGATGGTTTCCTTGGTTTTGGTCTCGAGAATAATATCATTGATGGAGCTAGTCGTAGACCAATTATTAGAAAGCTTGAAGTTTTTAGGAAGATGGGATTCTTCACTGAGTTAAGTGGTTCAATTTGCCATCTGTCAGGTTCAATCATACAAGAATATGATAGCAATTACAAAAGAATTGAGACAAGTGAGAAAAGTAAGGATATGTCAACACTTGCAAGTGTTACAAGTCACTTTGGACCAGAAGTCATTACAATTCTAGATGTTAGTCAGCCTTTCTTGGATGAACGAGCTAGAAGAATCTTCGTCTCAAGTTACTTGAATCGTTTACGAAGGACTATGGAAAAGAAAGAAATCCAACGGGCATTTCTCTTAATTGAAGAAGCACATCGATTTATCCCAATAGGAGAATCTCCAACAAAACGAGCAATAGAATGGTTCGCAAGAGAAGGAAGAAAAATGGGGGCAGGATTAGGGATTGTAAGTCAAAGACCAAGTGGTCTTGACCGAGATATTCTTTCTCAGTGCAATTCAAAATTAATTCTACGAATAACAGAACAATCAGATCTCCTAGTTGCGAAGGATATTCTAGCAGGTTTTGCTGAAAGATATATTGGATTGCTTCCTTATCTCGAGCAAGGAACAGGTGTTTTATCTGGAGCTGCTCTGAGGATACCAATTTTAGTCACATTTCGAGAAAGAAAATCCTCTTCTAAGTACGGAGAAACAGTTTCTCTAGTAGCTCATCCTGAAGACAAAGTAAAATCTCGAGATGCAGAGAAGAAAAATTGGTAAAAATATATTATACAGTAATAACCCATAATAGTTAAACAAGAATAAAAAATCATATTTAAACTGGTTTGAGGAAGAAATATCTAACGAATAATGAACCAGTGGAAGAATTTTCATGATAGTTGAATATCCCAAGAGTGACCATCATAAATTGATACCATTATTTTCTAATCATAAATATCTGACAATTTTGATTAAAACGGTCTTAAAAGAAAGAGAAGGGGATATTTTTGTTGATAATGTTGAGGAACCAAATGTTGCTTTAATATCATACAAAGTCTATGAGGTTATAGGAGGAGATAGTAGTAATGAAATGGCATTGGATCTTTTGAAATGTGTTACTGAAAATCGGTTAATTCATTTCCCAGACTGTGATTGGTACAAATTTGCTAAAGACAAACTCGTCTTAGCTCCCTATCCAAGAACCAAATTCTCATCTGAAAAATTATCTATTGAAAGAGCAGATGAAATACTCGAGAAAAAACTACCAGATGGGTATAAACTGCAGAAAGTCGACATTGATATTGTAAAAAAAATAAATCCAAAACTAGCCCCCGCTTTTCTTCCATTTTTTAAATCACAAGAGGATTTTGTTGAAAGGGGATTAGCATACTGTATTACTGAAAGTGATTTTATCATAAGTATAGCAGGATCAGCAATGCCAATTTATGATAATGAATACGAATTACAAGCAATAACAGATCCAAATCCAATTTACAGACGAAAAGGTCTTGCTTCAGCAGCGGCTGCAACTCTAATAAAAGAAAGTCTTGAAAAAGGAATAACTCCTTATTGGGATGCAGACAATGAAATTTCAGCTAGATTTGCATTAAAACTTGGTTTCACTAAACCTGAAGCTTATGATGCTTATTTGTGTTCAAAGAATCCACTAAGATAGAGTTTTGAATTAATCAAGTTTTAAGAATTCAGAAATGTCATTAAAAACTATTAATCGACTCTCTAGTAAATCATTGAAATTCTCGTGATAATTATCTTTGTAGTATTTTAATTTCATATTATCTTTATCTTTTAATTTATCAAATAATTTCAAAGAAAATTTACTACTGATTTCCATATCGTTACCTGGAATTAGGAATAATGTAGGAATTGATACTTGTTGGATACTTTTTATTGCTTGTTTTTGACAGGAGAACATCTCTCTTACCCAACGACCAGCGATTTTTGTAACATACAATGGATCATCTTCTCTTATATGAGCCATTTCTGAATCTCGAGCAAGTTCTTCTGGTTTCAAAAAACTAGGGGTTTTCATTTTGGGAATTAATGTTCCTAAGACCATTGCCAAAGGTTTTCTGAAAGGTGAAAGGAGATCCTTTGTTTTCAGTCTAAACGCAGGTGCAGATAGGATCAGTGAATCAACTAATTCGGGATTTTCAGCAGCAACTATTGAATTAATTGTTCCTCCATTACTATGTCCTACTAGAAATATTTTCTTTGGTTTTACTTTTTCTTTTAAGAAATTTATGAATGAGATAGTATCTTTTACATAAATTTTGTAACTATCAATATAACCTCTCATTTTTTCATCACAATGACCAAAACTCCTCCTATCATAGGCAAAGACTGGAAATCCTTTGTTTGCAAAAAATTCACCTAAATTCTGCATATTACTGCTGTGAACACATGCCCCATGAATACCTACAAAGATATAATTCTCTTTTACTTTGGTTGGTTTCCATGCACGATAAAATAATTTTAATCCATCATAAGAATCAAAATAATCAGTTTCCTCTACGAAATTACTCATATCATTATCTCCGTTAGTAAAGAATAATTCAAAACATAAACTAAAACTATTTCCTTGTTTTTTTGAGCTTTGTGATAAAAATTACTTTATGAACCCACTTTTTCTCACAAGTAATTCTTAAAAGGAAATTCATCCTTAGATTTGTATCTATTAATTACTACTGAGTGAAAACAATGGCAATTCTAAAACCAGGTCAAAAAGCAGCATATGGCATATGTCGTTTTGGAACCAGTATATTCATGAGTGTAACAACTTTAGCAGCAATTTGGATTTATGATAATGTTTTCGGACTAGCAGGTTATCCTTATTTGAATTCAGCTGCTGCAGCTGTTGGTAAAATAATAATTGCTTTTTCTAGCTTTATTTTTGGTTACATATCAGATATAATACCAGGAAATAAAGTAAATAGAAGGAAATTTTTCATTTGGACAGGAGCACCAATATTAGCTCTGTCTTTTGTTATGATATTTATCCCGCATTTGTTTATCTCACCTGGCAGTACGTGGTTAGTTTTCGCTTGGTATTTAATATGGAATTCCATGTTTAACCTCTTTTATGGGTATCTTCTAACACCTTATCAATCATGGATGGCTGAAGTAACCACTGAAGATGATAGAGTTGGTGTCTCAGGTATTCAGAATTTCACAAACCTATTCGCTAACTTATTGGGTTTTGCTTTCGTCTTTATGATGCCATCATTACTTGGACTAGAAGAAGGGGAAGCATTGTCAGGGACATCAAGTAAGATAATGATTGTTGCAATTGTAGCTTTTGCGGTTATTGAAGTTTTATTCTTCTTACCAGCATTATTAATGATCAAGGAAAAAAGAATAGAAAGAAAACAAAGAAATATTCTGAGAGAATTCAAAGTAGTCCTAAAGAATCGGAATTATATCATTTGGTTTATAGCTCAAGGAGTGTATTCAATGGGGCTAACGCTGATAACAGCTTTAGTACTGGATTTTGCTACGGACATCCTCATGTTTACCGATTTCATTCGAACAGTTGTTTTTGGATTACTGGTGTTTGGTACAATTATGGTTTGCTTTCTATTTTGGATACCAATCTCTAAGAGAATCGGGAAGAAATGGTCAATTATCATCAGTTTTCTATTCTTAGGAGCAGTACTTCCATTTTCATTAATCTTCAAAGTAATTACTATTGGAACATTAACCTTTGAATATATCGGATATTTATGGGCATTCCTTTTAGGTGCAGGATTGTCAGGACCATTCTTATTCCCATATGCAATAATTGCAGATATTGCTGACAAAGATGAGAGAGAAACAAAAGAATCCCGAGCTGGGATGTATACTGGATTTAATTCCATTCCACTAAATATATTTCAAGCAATTGCATTACTACTTGTTGGATTTTTGAATAATGAGTTGTTTACGTTTAGACTCTACCTTCTTGGACCTATTGCTGGTATTTTCATAGTTGCTTCAATATTCATTATTCTTCTAGGTAATTTCGATCCATTTATGAAGAAAAATGGAATGGAAATTGTTGAATCGATTACTAAAGAATCAGTAGAAGATCAAATACAATCCAAAGGTGGTTGAAGTGGCTTTATTATTCGGGTATAGACCATTTGATTTCTCTGATTTATTTGGTCTTATAATGGATGGAAAAGTAGATCTCGCAAATCTGAATTATATCGATGTGATGAAAAATTCCGTTGAAGCGGGATTTAAACATATAGAAATCACTGGAGATCTACTATATGTTCTTCCAGGAATTCTCACCCCAGAAAAGATTGAGGAATTGGTGGAATTCAAGGAGAAAGAAGGCATTACTTTTTCTATTCATTTACCTTTGTGGGCGATGGAACCGGCAGCATTTTCAGAGCAGATTAGAGATGGTTCAATAGCAGCTTTCGCTGAGTGCATTGAATTAACTAAACCTTTAGATCCAACGTGTTTGGTGTTGCATCCGACCGGAGCATTGACGGTGGAATTTCTTAACATGAAATTGCCAGAATTCACAAAAGGATTAATTCTTAATCAATTCTGCACATATGCTGAAGATTCAATTCGTAAACTTCTTGATAAAGTAGATGTTCCCCCAGAAAAAATAGCAGTAGAGAACATTGAATTTCCATTTGAATCAATGGAACCAATAATCGAAGAACTTGGATTAAGCATCTGTCTTGATACAGGGCATCTCTTAGCAGGTTTTTCCGGAGATATCAGTGTTTTAGATTTCGTTGAGAAATATTTCGATAGGATAGCTGAACTGCATTTACATGATGGAGCTTCGCCTAGAATTGATCACAAGTCACTTGGAAAACATGATTTACCTGTAAAAGAATTGCTTTCAAAATTGCATAAGAAAAAATTCAAAGGACCATTAGTTTTTGAGCTAACATTACAAGAAGCTCTAGAATCAATGGAATACATAGAAAAACATGTACCAGAAGTATTGAAATGAGGTTAGGATTTGTCTAAGGAAAATAAAGATACAATTTTCATTGTACCGTCTACGCATTGGGATCGTGAGTGGTATCTGCCATTCCAGTCTTTTCGAACAAAACTCATCCATCTAATAGATCAATTACTCGAGAGTCTCTCAAAAAAAGATTATAATTTCATGCTTGATGGGCAAACGATAATTTTAGAAGACTACTTTGAGATTCGACCTGAAAGAAAAGAAGAATTGTTGACCAATATTAAGAAGGGCAAGATTGATGTTGGTCCTTGGTATATACTGCCTGATGAATGGTTAGTTGGCCAAGAAAGTCTGGTACGGAATCTTGAGATAAGCCTTGATTTAGCAAATGAATTTAAAATTCCACTCATGAATATTGGTTATTTGCCAGATCAATTTGGACATACAAGAGCTATTCCACAACTTTTAGCAGATTTAACCTCCTTTGATGCTACAATGATTTGGAGAGGTGTTGGTCCAGAAATAACTACCGTTCCTTTTATCTGGAAGAGTCATCAGAAGGCAAAAACCAGTATTTTATGTAATTACATGCCTTTTGGTTATGGTAACGCAGCTTCGTTACCAGAAACGTTAGCAGAATTAGAAGAAGTCATTAAACAAAAAGTGGATGAACTGAAACCATTCTCTCCCGTTAACACATACTTACTAATGAATGGCACAGACCACACACTACCTCAAGATCTTCTGATAGACTTGGTTCCAAAAATCACAATTGAGAACTCAAGGATCAAAATTTCATTGTTGGATGAATATCTTCAGCAATTAAAAAAGACAATGGTGAAAGAAAATTATCAATCACCAATTTACTCCGGAGAATTTCGATCCTCTGTTCGAGCTCCACTTTTACAAGATACTTATTCTGCAAGAATGTGGATTAAACAATGGGATAACAAAATTGAGGATTTACTTATTCATTTTGTTGAACCAATTCATACATACTTACACTTACAAAAACAACTGGATTATCCTATCTCCTATCTGAATTTAGCATGGAAATGGTTATTGAAAAACCAACCTCATGATTCGATTTGCGGTTGCTCCGTTGATCAGACACATGAAGAAATGAAGGCCAGATATTATTGGGCAGAGGATATAGCTAATAATCAAATAAGTGAAGCAATTGAACACATCCATAAAAATAGAAAAGATAGCAAAGAATCAGCCTTACTTGCTTTTAACCCAACAAATAGCTCTGAAATTCCTAATCTTGTTGAGTTCAGCATTTCAGCAAAACACGAAATAAAAGCTATTGAAGATCAGTTTGGTAATGAGTTTGAAATCCAACCATTGAAATCAACTGAGAGAATATTCTTTGAGGGTACAATGAAACCATTCTTGATTAGATCAGGATTGAAAATGCTTCCTGGGAGAAAATTAATGGACATTTACATAAATGAAGCTTTCATCTCTGAAAGCTCGGATCCGAAAACTTGTAACGTCACGATTATTTGTGGAGAAGAACCTATAGGTGAATTTAATCCTCAAGAGATGATTGAGCAAGTATATGAAATGCTTGATAGTAAGAAATATCAACAGTATCACATAAAAGTAACATTTGGGTCCGAACAATCCTATCTTTCTATTTTACCAATGAAAGCTTGGAGTTTTAATATGCTTCAATTAAAAGAAAAAGTAACTAGAAAAGAAGTATATCCGCAATTTGAAACAAATAAAAACACAATAAATAATCAATTTTACAAGATTACCTTCCATAAAAATGGAACTTTGGATATTTTAGATTTAACAACAAATACACTGTATAAACAACAACATTGTTTTGAAGACTATGGAGACAGAGGAGACGAGTATACATTTGGTAGAGTGGAACCAGCAAATCCTAAAATTTCTAAAGTCAAGAGAAAAATAGTGAATAATGGATCATTATTCTGTGATATTCAGCAAGAATTGATTTTAGAAACATATTTCGAAGTTGATGAAAAAAGAGAGAAAAGAATTGGTTCAGTTAAAATTCCTGTGAAAACAATTTTCCGGTTTTATCGAGATATCCCACGGATTGACATTACAACAACTCTAACAAATACAGCAAAAGATCATCGTTTGCGTATTTGTTTTGATTCGCCTTTTGAATCAGATCACACATTAACATCAACTCATTTTGGAGTTGTAAAGCGAGAAGGAAACCCAGCAAAATATGAAGAATTTGTTGAACAACCATCTGGCATTCAAGCTCAAAAACGATTCATACGTATTGATGATGAGAACTCGCAAGCTTCTTTCACTCTTTTCAATAAAGGATTACCCGAAGTGGAATTAGTAAATGGATCTCGATTAGCATTAACTCTTATTAGATCAACAGGTTATCTCTCAAGGATGGATTATCCGGAAAGACCAATGCACGCAGGACCATTTCTAGCAACTCCAGGTGCTCAGGAAATGAATGTGGAATATACTTTCAACTATGGAATCGTTTATCACAACAAAGCGAATCCACTCACTTTTACTGCAGATCATTCGGAAGTTTTTGCCCTACCATCAAAATGCATAACCTTTGAGAAATCAGAACCAAAAATAGATCTAACTAAAGCGATATTCTCAGTTGAAAATCCACTGATTAGAGTTTCTTCCTTTAGAATCAGACAAAATAAATTACACATTCTTCTATTTAATCTTGATGAATCTGAGACTGAATCAGAGTTCAACATTTCAAAGATGTTCTCAAAATATTCGGAAATAAAGATTAATGGCGAAGTAAAGAAAACTGAGAACATTTCTAAAGAGAAGTTTAAGCTGAAATTCGATCCATTTGAATTAAAACTAATCACTTTCAGCTAGAATTTTCTTTTTTCTTTGGTCACTTTCTCTCATCTCACTCTTATAGAGTGACCAGACTATTTCTAACATAACCAAGACTAATGTAACGGTTAAAGTAGGTAAATAACCCAAGAGTTGATGTAAATTGAAGAATTTAAGAAAACAAATTAAGAATCAAATAAAGAAGGAAATTGATCTGATAAAAAATCATCGAAATACAGATCTTGATGAATAATAGAATGCAAGGAGAAGTTGTTATTGATAGAAAATAAAGACAAGATTGTTACATATGATCCAAACATGGCTAGTCGAGCTGCAGAAATGTTCAATTTATTTAATGAACTGTGGCCCGGGGGTTTCGGAGGAGGTGTACCATTTACCGAGCAAAGAGTTCGTGATATGCTTGATAAAACATCAGCAATAGCAGATTTAATTGCTGTTGATGAAGAAGATGAGTTAGTGGGTTACTGTGGAATATATCCACATTGGCGTGATAAAAATGCTGCATACATTTCCATCTTAGGAGTTACGCCAAAAGCAAAAGGAAAGAAATTTGGTAAAAGATTACTTTTGAAATCATTAGAAGTTGCTAAAGAACATGGTATTCATCGTGTTGATTTACACACTTGGTCTGGGAATCTAGATGCTGTGCCACTTTACAAGAAAGTAGGTCTTTTCTGGGTGCCAGAAACATCAGTATACATGCAGGATTTCATTCCCGGTTTACTTCAAACACCAATTGCTAAAGATTACTTTGAAAAACATCCAGATTGGTATGGGAATTTCAGTAGAGAGCTTTTACAAACACAGGATAAGCAAATTGTTGATGGAATGGAGTTATATTCTTATAAATTTGAATCTGAAAAAGATTCTTTTGTTGCTGAAGTCGATCGTTTTGGATGGTATTTCTGTGGTTTTGAAAGAGTTCTTGCTGGTAAAAAAATTACAGTAAAAACCAGATTAGCATCTCAAGAAATTTTCATTGGAATCCCTAATTCCATGACTCTAATAATTCAAAATGAGGAACACGATGAAATTGAAGCTAAAATTGAAGTTGATGAATTCAAAGGTTTGAATTGGAAAGAGAAATTCCCGGATTCCGTTTTAGTTAAGAATGGTGAAATAATAAAAATTACTCGAGAGTTTACTATTGGTAAAGAAACGAAACTTTACAGAGACAATGATAGGTCTTGCGAATCCATTAAGACTAGAGTTCGTATGGGTTCTCTCAATATTGATTTAGGAACAAGTGGAAAACTACAATCACCAATACAACTACGAGGAATAACTGAAAATTACTTTAGTACTGCACCAATTGGCAATAAAATTACAATCCCTGTTGATCTTCTCAATAATACTAAACAGAAGATAACCGGTAAGGTAATTGTTGAAATTGAGGATTTAGTAGATTCTTCTATAACGATTCCTCTTGAGTTAAAATCAGAAGAGATTAATGGTATTGAAGTTCCTATCACTATTCCTGAGAAGAGAAAGAAGAACAAATTCATTCTACAAGCAACACCAAGATTACAATTCAATGGGCAAGAAATTGAGTTACCAACATTCGAAATGCCAGTATTTACAAGAACAAAAGATCTCATCGAATTAGCTGAAATTAAAGATCGAGATAGATTGTATGTTATAACAGATAAATTATCAGTTCGTGTATTACTTGAAGGTGGGAATTTACGAATCTATCAGCAAGAAAATAATGGCTTAAACCCATTAAATCACCAGACAGGTCCACCTTACGGTATATCGCTCGATAATACTCTGAAATACGATTATGAATTTGTTAACGAAGGAAGTTACAAAGTACTAATTCTAAGTGCTGAGAGTTTACAAGTTCCAGGATTATTAGTCAAAAAATACCTGAAATTCATTCCAGGAGCAAATGAATTTGAATATTGGGTAACATACACAAATATTCACAAAAAAACAAAACATGCTTCTGCGAGAACAAACTCTGGTTTTGGTGGAATTAGCCTAAATCCATATTCAGCAAAGGGTTATGCATACACGCCAATAGGTGGTAAGATAATCGAAAGCGATTCGTTAACTAATTTTCTCACAGATCCTTTACTACCAACTAGTCCAGAATTCTGGACTGAGACTTGGACTGCAGTCAAGGGGCTAATGAGTGGTGATTATTCAGCTTGGATGTGGAAGCATGACAATATAGAAAAAATCAAACTCAGACAAGGATCTCTATCTCAACTAGAAAGTAAAACTGCTGAAATTGAACCAAATGAAACGTATAAACCAGTTCACCTCTGGTTTAGTTTTGGATATTCAACAATACAAGATGTTAGACATAGATGGAATCAATTAATTGGAAACAAAGAGTTTGAACATGAAGAACAATTTATTGGACCTAGAATCACAAAGGCTCTCAATGCAAAATTAGCGGATTCCAAAGTGCTTATAGCTGGTGAGACAGTAAAGAAAAACATCGAATTAATGTTTGTCTCAGCATATCCATTACAAGGAACATTAAGTCTTGTGTTACCTAAAGATTGGGAAGGAGGATTTCTAGTTAATAATGAAGAACATGAAACCATCCCAATGCCAAAATTAGTACCTTTTACTACTACACCTTTAGAAATTACTCTGAAAATACCTGAGAAAACTAACTCACTAATTGAAAATGTTAAATTACATTTCAGTGGAGAATTTGAATTAGACTTCGATAACTATGTTATTGTAACATCAAAAGGTCAAGTAAAGATTGAAGAAAAAGATTTCGAGGGTAAGAAAATCTATGATGTTTCAAATGGTGCCCTATCCTTTAAAGTAGTTGCAGAAATCGGTGGTAATTTAATCCGACTTAAAGACTCCAAAGGCCGTAGTTTCCTTTTAGACAGCTTTCCAGAAATACAGCCTAAGTTCTTCCTAGAACATTATTTAGGAGGTTCACAACCTCAGCTATTCCATCTCGTAGCAGATGAACCCTTCTCTGAAATGGAGGAAACAAAAAGTCAAATGGTGGAAGAAAACGAGTGGAAAGGGGTAAATACTACATGGACAATTAAAAAGGAAAAACATTTTCTCTACGGTCAGAAAGTAGAATTGAAATACCTCACACTACCAAACAGTGAAATCATTCGAGTTGTGTTAACTCTCGATAATAAAACCTCAAGGACTATTCCTTGGATTGGGTCATTATTATCTGATGTTGGGTTACAAGGATCAAAGGAAGGGAATGTCATAGAAGCTGTTGGTGCTGGTGGTCTATGGATACGTAACTCAATTAAGAAACAATTCATAAGTCAAGGATCCTTTGAGAAACCATATAGCAGAATAACTAAGGGAAATCAATCCATAGCATTCGTTTTACCAAAAGGTGGCAATGGTAGTTCAGTAATAGCTGACCTTGGAGTTATGCTACTTGATTGGTTACTTGGAATAGGACATGCAAAACCAAAGTCTAAGTCAACGATAGAATTCGCAATTTTGATCAATCAACCTCGAGAGAAAATGATTGAATTATGTGAAGCATTGGAAAAAGACTAAATTATGAGAAGATACGAAATCTTCTCTCTAAATTTTTTTTTAGAACTTCTTTTTTTATCAGAATTTTCCGAAATGTAAATTCTTATATTACGAGTTCAACCAAAATGAGCATAGACTACTTTAAAGTTAGTAAAAATTCCTTAAAATGAACGATTTTTCAGGAAAAAGGGCTGATAAAAACGTCATTGTGTTGAAAAGGATGGAAAATTATATGGCCAATTATACCTCCACACTCTTTAAAAAATCAAAGAAATTAAACAAAATATTAGTATTAATCAGTATTTTAGTATTAACAGTTATTTTATCACTAAATAATTTTAATCCAACAAATGT
>JABLTI010000040.1 GCA_013166835.1 Promethearchaeati archaeon
GACAGCCTTATCATAATCTATTGAAGATAAAGCAGTCATTACCTCACGAGAGTACTTGTCCAAACTACACTTCACCAATTTCTCTAATTAAAAACGCAACGGTCAGAATTGACTTTAAAATCTTTGGATAAACTACGGATATTATAACAAAACTAGTTCTGAAATGAATTATATCGCTTATAATGTATATTCCTAAGTAACGATAATCTTTATAGTAATGAATGTTAACTATTAAAGCTGATATTCAAGAGGAAAGAATAATTTTAGGCTAAAAGTGAATAAGTCTAGATTAAAAAAGTTGAATGTCAAAATAGTTTGGGTTGGTATAATTGAGCGTTTTAGGCTTAAAAATAAAAAATGGGATTCTAAAGAGTAGCTACTCCTATCTAATTCTCTTAATTGGTATTTTAAGTATTATTTTTTTATCAGCTCAAATAAGATTCACCAATACAAATCAAGAAGGTATAATTATAGATCCTAATAATGATCACTGGGAAATATCTGCAGAAATACAAATGCAAAAACTAGTAAATGATGGCAAGATTATAGATGATGTAAGTGATTTGGATAACGATGGCTTGCCAGATATTGAAGAGGCCAAATACCATTGTAGTCCTAATATACCGGATACAGATGGAGATGGTTTGTTAGACGGTGCTGAAGTTTATATTTATAATACAATTCCAAGTCGAGCTGATTCTGATAATGATAACTTATTTGATTCATGGGAAATATTCAGATATTTCACTCATCCAATGTTATACGATACAGATTATGATGGTCTAAGTGATGGCGTAGAAATTTTAATACACAAAAGTAATCCTTTTCTTTCTGACACAGATTACGATAATCTTGATGATTACTCTGAAATAATGATTTATTTCACAGATATTCATTGTCCTGATACGGACAAAGATGGATTATCAGATGGCGATGAAGTAAATATTTACAAGACCAATCCTTTGATGACCGACACTGATGGAGATCATCTAGAAGATGAATGGGAAGTAATGAACAACCATAACCCAAATAAACCTGATAATTATCAACGGATATTTGGATTATATGTTTTACCTCCAGTTATTGCTATTGCACTTCTATTTATAGCTATATTTGGTTCTGTAGGATTGAAGACAATTAATGTTTTTAGATTTAAATCAGATTTTAAGAAAGAAACACAGGTAGAACATGATAAACAATTACTCTATGAACTCTTATCAAGAATACCTGAAGACCAAGAAATTGATGTACGAAAGCTAGCGGAATTAACTCATGAAACAGAAGATGAAATTCTTCGATTACTTTCTTGTATATTTGATTCTGAAGGAGATAATGGTTCCGAACTAACTACAAATGATATTGTTTTTAAAACAAGTTCAGAGAAACAAGATTTCAACATTGCTTGTTTCTACTGTAATAATCCAATTGATATTAAGAAGGATCACTGCGATTATTGTGAAGAAAAGATTGTTCGTTGTAAAGAGTGCGATGTGATAGTTACTTACTCAGATGTCTATGCGATCTGTACTAGTTGTGGTATTATAGGCGAACCTGAAAACATCACTGGTATCTTATCTGTGGAGATTATCTGTGAGATATGTTTGGTTCAAAGCAGATATTTTTACGTTTGACGAACTCTTTCTTTTTCTCCTTTTTTCTTAAATACTATATTTCATCAGAACAATTTTAAAATACAGAAGCAGATTAGTTTTCTAGGTGCTATCTATGAAGAAAATGGTAATGCTTGCTCGAGAGATAACAAAGAAAGAAATAGATTTAGGTATAGGAACAGAGAGGAGCAGTACCAGGCTTTCACCAATTTTTAAAACGCTAAACCTAAACATACCGATTAAAAATAGCGAAAAATATACTCCTGAGATTCCAATCAATCCTTTTGATGGGACACCAATGTTAGTTATGCCACTACTATTTATTCCGCATGATGAATCTTATCTTTTTGGTACTCCGTCAATTATTGAGAAAGCTGGAAAACAAGAATTGCAACCAACAAAGGTTTTCTCTGATCCTGGTAAAGGAACCGGTTCTCCAATTATTGCGACATCACTAATTGCAGAAGATGATGACATTCTTATCGTTGCTGCTTGTGATCAATACCATAGTCCAGAAGTGAAATCTGCTGTTACTAAAATACTTGAGAAAATGAAGAAAGAAGAGTTTCAAAGTGGCACTGTTCTCACAACAGGAACAAGAAATCCTGCTTTTAGTTACATTAAAGTGAAAGAGGATAAAGCCATTGAGTTTATGTTAAAAGGAACAATTCCGAAGGATGATATGATAGCAGAAACAATGATTGTCTGCATTCGTAATAAGTATTTGAGAAAACAAATTCTTTCAAAGAAAAATGTAACAATCGAGCAATTAAAGGAAATTTATCCTTATTCAGAAGAAGAATTAAAGAAAATACAAACTCAATTACATGAAATCGCGAAGCTTATGGATACTTGTAATGATGTTGACGAGTATTTAGCAAAATGCCCTTTCTGTGATTTCTCAAAAGTTATTCATAGACTTTTAATTCCAAAAATGACGTATTCGACTGTTAAATATCAAGAAGAATGGGACGATTTAGGAGATTGGCAGAAAATATATCGATCACCAATTTATCCAAAAGATAAGAATGGCAATACTGTTTTTTCCATTCCGAAACTAATATCATACACAAATTGTGAAAATTCGGTCATAGCCAATTTTACTTATAATAAAATCATTGTAAGTGGTTTGAAGAATCGTATTTTTGCTGTTGGTCCTCGAGGAACAATTGACTTACCTCTTGATATGAATCCTCAAGATTTCAAAAAAGAAGTAGTTAAAGTGCAAATGTAAAATTAATCATATTTTTCCACTTTTTCTAACGCGTATCTTAAAATTCCTTTGAAGAAACGATGATTGCCTAATTTTTCTTTACAAAAATCTGTTAGACGATGTTCACTAATAGCTTCTTTTGCTTCAACGAGAATTTGTTGGTACACATAGGCATTATGCATTGCTCTGTTCTTAAATCCCTCATTTCCGCCTAGTTTCATTTTTCTTTCTATCTCTTCAAGATCTTCATTTGAACAGATAGGACAAGAACAATTGTATTCATTCCATTTGACACTTGTAGTGCACATGGTTGTTTGTTTTGAAACTTTTCTCGCACCAATCTTATCTTGATAAACTAAGAAATATTTTGCATTCATGATCCAGGAGATACTTTCAATACTATCAGCCCCTGCTAGCAAAAATAACAAGCCAGCAAGTGGACTTCCCACACCAAATACATGAAGCAATAATTCTTCATTTATTGAATTCAATTGCTTTCTTGCTTCCAATACTCTATCAATTATGTTAAAGTATCTTGTATGAGAAGTAGATGATTGCTTCATTTGAGGAACTAAACCTCCAATACCCCATATCTTAAAATCTGAGATTTTCTTAACTTTTACAAAATACTTCTTGATTTCTTCTTGTGTTGTTCCATGTAAAACAGGCATAACCTCAATACCATTACGAATATACTTTGTTGAAAGTTTGATGTTTTCCAGAGATTTCTTCGTTAGTTCGTTTACTTTTTCAGGTGAAAAATCTTGTAAAATTGGATAATCTAAGCCTACAGCAATATCAGTTTTAGAAGCATTTTGTAGATCAATAATTCTAAGTGGATCAATATCCTCTTCTTCTCCTCGAGAGATGAATTGAAACCCCCCGGAGTCCATTACGCATATTTCATTTTTTAGCTCTAATTCCTTATGTATTCCCTTATCTCTAACTCTTTTCTCGAGACGACCATTTTGTAGAATGTCATAGGCATTTGTCATTACAGAACAATTAGGTATTTTCAACCAAGGTCGAGGATTGTTATCTCTAAACGAATATGTCAACATCATGGTTGGTGTATGAAATGTCTTAGAATTAACTAGGGTTTTCTTTTCAAAAATTAAACCATTTCGCTCTTTTTTAGTAGCCATTTCAATTTTCGCTCGTTAACACTATAAGAGATTATTATTTTTGAGAGTTGTCTCCACTATTTCCCGTACTTTCGGTAGATTGTATGTTAGTGGAGGGGCATATTTAACTTTTGAGGAGAGCAATTTTTCTGATAATTTGCTTTGTTTCTTATTTTGTTGGATCTTTTCTAGTGCTTGTTCGAATATTTTCCGGTGGTGTTTTGGCAAAACGTAGAAGGAGTACTTATGAGCATGAATTAATTTAGGGAGAATAACAGATAACCTCTCTATGAAGATGCTTCGACCTTCTTTTTTCATTTCATTTGGAGGGAAATCATACTTAGTAATGTTGGTATCATCGAATTCTTCTGGAATAATTATTGCAGGTTCTGAAACTGTGTAGATTTGACTTAGATCTTTAATTGAGAGCTTCTTATTTAGCATTGCATGAAACACACGTCTGTACGGAGATTTATTGTATGGTTTATGTTTTGAACAACTTAAGAAAAAAGCAATTGGTTTCTCAACATTTGGAATGTAATCATCAATCATGAATCTATAATGCTTAACGAATCTAGGTTCTTGGAATAATTCATCTCCACCAATTAAGAAATCATCAGAAGTATTCATAAAGAAACCTACTATGAAGCAATTGTAATACTATTCTTGTAAAGGACTGTTATTAAGAGTTAGGGTTGGATAGGTGAAAGTAAAAGAAATGAGGAATCAGCATTTAGAATATAATAGGTAATACTTTTTTTAATAGGAAAGAATCATATGAAAGTATGAATTATGACTAACCATTTGGTGGGAAAAAATTTTGTTAGATGAAGTATTAGTAATTCGAGAGAGTTTACCCATTTTCTACTACAACAGAGATCCAACAATTGCATTTGATGATGACTATTATATTTTACAATCGGGATTCTTCGTAGCCTTATCTGCTTTTGCGAATGAAATGAGCGATGATAAGCTAAAATACATTGTTTTAGAAAACAAACTATATGCTCTCGACGAAGTATCTGAAATTCTAGTTATATTCGGCGACAAAGAAAAATTAACACAAGATGTGATAAATAAACTTCAAGAAGACATCTCAAAAGCTGCGAAATATCTTAACTTCTTAATCGAAAAACATGATATGGGGGAATTTCTTCCTTCACAAAAAGTCTTAAGCTTACTTGCGAAAGACTTTGGAGAGTATCTCAAACAAGAAGATCTAGTTGAAGATGATTCTCCTTTCGACCTAAACAAGTCAAGAAGTATGATGCAAAAATTCATTTTCAGTACAATTGGATACAAGCCAGGTCAATGTAATATAGGTCATGCTGAAAGATTAAAGCGACTCATGATTGGTCTAATGGGATTTGTTGTAACAATAATTGGAGCAATTCTCTTCATGGTCTTTAGTTTAAATGCATGGTATATGCTGCTTCTTGCGGTACCATTATTTATGGGCTTCTTTGGTTTATATCAGTATTCATTCAAATTCTGTGCTGTCAATGGCCTTACTAAGAAATATGACATGAGGTAAAGGAGGAATAAAGATGTCACAACTAAAATTACCAAAAGCTGAATTTATTCATGGAGAAATTGATTATCCAGAAATGATTAAACGAGATTATCGAAAAGCACTCTTAGTTATCTTTCTGGCAACAATTTCAACCGTTGCCATTGTTGCAGGATTGTTTGTACTGGCTTTCTTTATTTAAAAGAAGCCTTACAAACCATTATAATTTTTTTTATAATAGTATTAGTTTTCTTTTCGAAATACTTTTTTAAATCTCTATCTAGATGTGAACAAGAATTAACTTTATACTAACTTTCATGTTGGAATAACCATGGGAAAAAAAATTGCTATTAATGGTTTTGGGCGTATAGGTCGTCTTTTCTTCAGGAGTGTAATAGAAAACCATCCTGAGTTAGATGTTGTGTTTATTAACGATTTATTTGAGCCAAAATATCTCGCTTATGTTTTGAAATATGATTCCGTTTTTGGCAAGTTCAAAGGAACTGTAGAACACACTGATAATTCTTTGATTATTGATGGGAAAGAAATCCCTATTATTGCAGAACGAGATCCGACTAATCTTCCTCATACCAAATTTAAAGTTGATGTAGCAGTAGAATGCACAGGATTTTTTGTGGATAGGGAAGGTGCGAGTAAACATTTGGAAGCAGGTGCGAAACGTGTCTTGATTAGTGCTCCAGCAAAAAACCCAGACATTACTGTTGTACTTGGTTGTAATGATGACAAAATTAAGAACGAACACAAAATAATTTCCAATGCATCTTGCACTACAAATTGTCTAGCACCGATAGTTAAAGTTCTAGATGATAATTATACAATTACTCAAGGTATTATGACAACAATTCATTCATATACTGGCAACCAAAACCCAGTCGATACTGGGAGAGCGGGTGATCCAGTGAAAATGATTCGAGGTAGAGCTTGTGCAGTTAATATTATTCCAACTTCAACAGGAGCAGCAAAAGCTATAGGAGAAGTATACCCACATCTAAAAGGTAAACTTGATGGATTCGCTATGAGAGTTCCAACAGTCAATGGAAGTGTCATTGATCTAAAAGTCAATGTCGAAAAGGTTCCAACAGTTGATGATATTAACTTAAAAATGAAAACAGCAGCGGAAGGAGAGCTGAAAGGTATTCTCTCCTATACAGATGATCCAATTGTCTCATCAGATATTATAGGTGATCCAAATAGCTCTGTCTTCTCGAGTATGTGGACAAAAGTAAATGGTAATATGATATCAATAGTTAGTTGGTATGATAACGAATGGGCATATTCTAATCGTTTGGCTGAATTAATCATAAAACGATTATAACAGTCATTTCCCCATTTCTTTTTTTTTATTTATCCACAAACCAAGTTTCATTGTTTTCGAGATTTGTAACTTTCCATTTCATACCATCAGGAGTCTTCACAAGAACTTTCTGGATTTCCACCATTCTTCCATTAATAATTGTCGTAGTTGTTTGGGTAAATCCCTCAGATAATTCATCAAAAGGAGCTGGTTGTTGTGGGTGACTCCCTTTATAGGCTGTTTTTTTGGTTGATTTAACTTTAGGAAATCTATTTGTTTTGATTAAAAAGACAACTAAAACAGTTAATGGCAATACAGCTAGAAATGAATAAGCCCAATTATTGCTAATACTATCTTCTGTTAATCGAATAAGCTCGATTTCTCCAGCATTCAAAACACTAATCAACTGACTTTCATTAAAAGCGTAGAATCTTTTGAGAATACCATTTTTCTTACTATAATCCGCTTCAACTATAGTTGAATTGTGTTGACTAAGACTCCAAAGATCATTAGTCTCTGTTATGTTGTAACCTAATGCTTCGTATTCTGCTGTTAAATCATCCCAGTTGCGATCTTGAACGAGAATATTTGAGAATACAGAAGTGGTCTCAGTCTGTCCATTTATCGTGATGGAAAACTTGATGTAAGGAGGATCAACTAGTGTGAATTTTACAATCATTTTTTCTCCTTCTGCGATTATAATATCACCGATGTGAAGATTATACGTGTAATCCCAAGGCGTTCTGAGTATACTAATATCGAATCTATATGCATCCCCTTCTTTAATATTATAATCCGCGTTTACGCTAGAAATAAAAATAGAACTAATAACAAAGAAAATGATTATAGAAACAAACAGATTTATTTTCTTTGAAGTAGTCATACTTTTTCTTCCACCATCTAGATAGCATTGAATTTAATTAATGTATAATCTGAACATTGATTTGTTTTAATTATTGCTATAAAGTTTATAAAAATCGAAAAAAGAAGTAAAATGGTTACTTACATCCTGCAAGCAACCTATTTTTGATGATTTATTATGATTCAGGTAAAACTACTCTTTTTGTTTTTGGAGTAATTATTGCATTGATTATATCTGCATTAATTAATTCAACAAAAGCACTAGAATTACTTGTTATACCAATAACTTGATCTGATTCATCTATAGTGCCAATTAATCCTTCTTCTGCATCTCTACCAATGGCATAATATGGTTTATTTGTTGAGCTGATTGCTAATGACTTCAATTGTATGTTTTCTTGTCCCATTAGTTGTTTTATAACGTCAGCATTCTTGAATGGATCAAAATCAGAAATGACAATTATTCGTGTTCTAGGATTACTATTTAGTAACTCATTAACATGAACATCGCTAACTGCAGGATAAACAACTGTTACTGTGGATTTAACTCTTGAGAGTATTTCTTTCATTTGATTTAGTACAGGTTCTCTACCCAAAATAGTGGCAGTATTCATTGAAGGTCGTGGTATATCCTTGATCTTAGTTAGTAATTCTCTATAGGTTAATTCCATATTTGCGAGTAATCGTTCTATGTTCTTATTGCTTTCTTTGAACTTGTCACCAAATCCTTTTAATTGATTCTTGACGTTTGCAGTTTCAGCAATAATGGTATCTTCAATACCTGATTGAGAATCATTAATTGTCTTGTTAACAAGAGTAGCTTGTTCCTGCACATATTTTATGGCAGTTTGTTTTCCTCTATTCAAGAGAGTCTTCGCAGGCATTTCAATTCGAGCAATAGCTGCTTTAGCTCTGTCTTCTGTATCTTTGATGAAGTTCTTACCATCGATCTCACTAGTATTGTTGATAGCTCGAATATCATCTATTATCTTAGAACTAATTTCTGTAAATGCTGTTTCCTTATCCTTGAATTCTTGAGAAATTGAAGCAACAGTTGTATCTCTTGCTTCCTGATATTTAGAATTAATATCATTTTTTGCTCGAGTAACAGTACCAGCCATGGTATTCTTAGTTGTTTCAAAATCAACGTTGATTTTATTGAAACTATTAGCTAATTCCAAGTCTAGTTTGTCATTGATTTCTGTCATTTTTCGTTGGGTTGTTTCAACAGAAGTTCTTAGTTCATTGCCTAAACGAACCTCTTTCGCTTTTATGTCATCTCTTGTCTCTGTGGCATTTTTATCTAGATTATCTTTTAGTATTTTAAAGAGATTATCTAGTTTGTCGTAATTAGTTTTCGATTTTGCAGCAATTAATCCTTCGAGTTGAGCATTTGCATCAATAAACATTTGAGTGGTATTTCGAGTGAATGTTTCTATCATTTGATCATATTCTCTTTTTATTCCAGAGAGTTTCTCACGGACAACTTTCCCGAAATCATCATTCATATCTTGTATAGAATCAGAAATATTCCGAATTCTTTCTTCAAGAATTTGATTAGTTGATTTATCATGAGTTCCGATTCTAGTGTTTACTGATTCGATAATACTAGCGTAATTTTCAGTTACAGTTTCACTAGATAAAGCCATAGTATCTTTAGCAGCAGCATCAAATTCACCCATAGCTCGATCAATTTTACCTTGAATTTCTTTTGATGTTTTATCATATTCGTTGAAGTTATTATCAAGGGAAGCTATTAAGCTGTTCTCCATAACTGAGGATGCTTCTGTTACTTTTCCTGATGAATACTCAAAAGCTTTTGTTATATTGCCTTCAGATTCAGCTAATGTATTGACAATTTCACTAACAGAAGAACTAATGATGTTTCCTGCTTTTTCGGTAGTTTCTTGATAATGCTTACTCATATCAGTTGTAGTAGTAAGTGAAAGAGAGGAAATAGCTGTTTTCTCATCATTCAAAATTTGACTTATTTCTTCAATTAGTTTATCTAATTCAGTTGAAATTTCTATGGAAGAAGATTCTGTAGCAACACGAATTTCTTCTTTAGCTGAACTTGAGATATCATGAATCGTTTCTTTTTGTTTCTTAACGACTTCATCTAGAGCATCAAATCTCTCTTGAGCATAACTATTAATTTCACTACCCAAAGCTTGAATGGTTTCTATAGAATTCTTGGCTTTATCAGATAATGAAACCAATGGATATACTGCATTATATTTTTCCACAATAGAGGGATTAGTGTAAATGAGAGTTTTCCCGATTAGAGATCGTATGGCTCGTTCCACTTCATCAGATGTTCCTCCTGTTTGTTCAGCGATTTCATGGACAGAAAGCTGACCTGCAGAAAGAAGCAAAAGATAGACCTTTTCCTCAATCGGAGAAAGCTGTAATTCATTAAGTATTTCAGACAAATTCTTAATCTCCTTTCAAATTAAACGAATTAGTATTTTTTCCTTAGAATAAATTTAAGACTTAAGCTTTTTTAGTGTTGTTTTATTGGACATTTTAGACATAAACAGTTTTTTCAGTAATTTCGAGTGTCCAACTTCCTTACAAAGAAGATTTATCTTTAAGGAAAACTACAACTATTTGTTAGAAATCAAAAAGTGGGATATATTTTGACAATTTACGGAAATACTGGAAAAATACTAGAAGTAGATTTGACAACAGAAAAAACATCTGTCATGAAACCCTATCCTGAAATCTATCAGAGTTTTGTTGGTGGAAGTGGGCTAGCAGCAAGATTATTTTATGATCACTTAACAAAAGAACTAGACCCATTATCTCCAGAAAATCCCTTAGGATTTTTTACTGGTCCACTCTCAGGAACCAAAACACCCAATTGTGGTCGGCATGTGGTTTGCGCTAAATCTCCACTTACAAATATCTGGGGAGAAGCTAATTCTGGAGGAAAATTCGGAGCATATATGAAATTTGTTGGCTATGATGGAATTATATTCAAAGGAAAAGCCAAAGAACCAACTTCTCTTATGATTTTTGATAATAATATTGTATTAGCAGATGCTTCATACCTTTGGGGTAAAAATGTTTACGATGTGGAGAAAGCAATAAAGCAACGATTTGAGAAAACCTCAAGTTTTGCTACAATAGGTACTGCCGGAGAAAAATTAGTTAAAATAGCTTCAGTTATGAATGATGGTGATAGAGCAGCAGGAAGAACAGGAATGGGCGCTGTGATGGGTTCAAAGAATTTGAAAGCTATCATATTATATTCTTCAAAAAGAGATGTTCCTGTGGCAAAACCAGAGCAATTGAAGGAATTAGGAGGACAAATGAGGAAGAACATCCATGAAAACTCGGTAGCAAGGAGAATGTTTGGGACAGCAGCTTATGTTACAGGTGGAATGAAATGGGGAGATGTTGCTGTCAAGTATTGGCATAAAGGACACATGGATGATACTGAAGCATTTGATGGAGCTCGAATGAAAGAAACAATCTTGACGAAAAGATATCATTGCTACAGCTGTGTCATTGGCTGTGGGAGAATGATAGAAATTAAATATGGAAAATATGCTTTACCACAGACAGCAGGGCCGGAATATGAGACTCTTGCTGCTTTTGGTACTAATCTTTTGATTAAGGATCTTAAAGGAATTTCAATGGCTAACTACATGTGTAATAATTATGGTGTGGATACTATTTCTGCTGGAATGATCATTGGATTAGTTTATCGGTTAGCTGAAAAAGGAATTATTACCAAGAAAGATTTAGGAGATATCGAAGCAAAATGGGGAGATATAGATGCTGCCCTTGAGCTATTAACTAAAATGGCAAAAAGAGAAGGCATAGGCGATTTAATGGCAGAAGGTGCTGATTTCTTAGCTGAACATTATAACATGCCTGATGAAGCTCATACTGTTAATGGTTTAGAATTACCTTTCCATGATCCCCGAGCTTTCTTTTCAATGGCTGCAGTCTATGCAACATCCTCTCGAGGTGCCTGTCATAATAATGGCGATGGATATAAGATGGGTCTGGGAGTCTCTATTCCCGAGATTGATTTGAAAGGCGAAGACAGGTTTGATGATATTGAAGCTGGTCAACTTGCAGTTAAAGTTCAAGATTTCCGGGCTGTTTACAATGCTCTTATTATGTGTCATTTTGCTTTGCCACCATTCAAGGATACAGTTCATGCACTTGAACTCGCAACAGGTTGGGATTATTCAATTGAAGACATCATGAAAGTTGGAGAACGAATAACTAATACTAAGCGATTACTAAATATGAAAATGGGTCTTACAAGAGAGAATGATCGACTACCTAAAATCATGTCAATTAAACTTTCAGAGGGAGGAGCTAAAGATAAACTCCCAAATCTGGAATTGCAATTAAGAGAATATTACAAATTAAGGAAATGGGATAAAAAAACAGCTATTCCATCACAGGAACTACTTGAAGAGTTAGGTATTTCAGACCTAACTTAGACTTCTTTTTCTCTACTTTATAATATATATGCAAGTGTTTAACAGTAAAAATTCGGAATAATAAACTAGGTTTAAGAACTTAATAGACCAACTAAATAATAATTATACCACCTATTTCTATTGCACTGGAGATAGTGCTAAAAAAATGGCATCTTTAATATTCGATCTTATCTATTGAAACAGATGATATAGATAATTTGATAGCTGGAATCCCAGACTGGGTAAATCCAATCTGTGCTCTTGCCATTATTTCGATATGGAGAAATTTTCACCTATAACTAAGAGTCTATACAAAAGGTTGGATTTAATATGAAAGAAATAGAAAATTACGATGTTATAATAATAGGTGCAGGGATGGGTGGATTGCATACAGGTATATACTTGCAAAATAAAAATCCCGCATTAAGAACTTTAATTGTTGAAAGAAATACTTATCCTGGTGGATATGTCTCAGGATTTACAAATAATGGGTTCTACTTTGATTCTGCTGCGGAAGCTATTCTAGATATTCAGAATAATAACGCAAACAAAGCCCTGCGAGAATTTGGTTTTAAGCATGCTTTTCATAAATTAGACCCAAATCAAGTTTACTATATAAATAATAAGCAATTCAATATGTACTCTGATCTAGAGAAATTTCTTGCAGAAATAAAAATTCATCACCCAGATCAAGCAGAAGGTGTAAGATCTTTATTTGAAACATGTCAGCAGATAACAAAAGATGTTGAAGATTGTGGATTAAAAGATGAAAAAATTACTTTTGGGAAAATCCTGAAAGTTATTTTCAAGTATCCAACATTACGGAAATATGCAAGAAAAAGCTTTAGAGAATTACTGGATGATTTTATAACAGATGAACGATTGTTCGAATATTTCAGCTTGTTTTGTTTATGGTTTGGTTTAAAATACGAGGAACTTGATGCGACAGTAGCTGCTCATATTCTGAATTCTGCGTTTACTAAAGGAATGCATTATCCTGAAGGTGGAATGGGTTCTTTTGCTTTGAATTTAGTGAAACATTACGAAGCAAGAGGAGGAACAATGCAATACGGTTCTACAGTTAGAAAAATCATCGTGAAAAAGAAAGTAGTAAAAGGTGTTGAGTTAGAGGATGGAACTATTATCTCTTCAAAATATGTAGTTTCTAATGGCGATTTACGTAAAACAGTTTTTGACTATGTGGGCAAAAAACACTTCAGTAAAAGATATTTGACCCGTATTCAGAGACTTAGACAATCCATCTCTGGTTATATGATGTTTGTTGGTTTGGAAAATCTTGATCTCTCAGAGTACCCACCTCATTTCATAATTGGTAAAGGCACAGAAATTGTTCCCAAAGTACGAGATGAAAACATAAATCTAGATAGTATAGGGGTTAGAATTTCATCTAATATTGATCCAACTCAGAGAAAAGGTTCAAAAGAGTCCTTAATTGTTTTAGGTTTTGCAAACAATAAATGGAATAATTTTTGGAAAACTGGTAAAACAATGAAAAGATCAATTGATTATAGAAATCTAAAGAAAGAGGTTATGCAGAAGTTAATTTCTACAGTCGAGAAAATAATTCCTAATTTATCTAAACATATAGTGCTTAAGAGACTAGCAACTCCTTTAACATTTGAGAATTTTAATCAATCAACTGACGGTTCTTGGTATGGTCCTGAATACCATCAAAAATTACCCGGTTTTAAATCTCCCATCAAGAATCTTTTTTTTACAGGTTCAAATGTAAAAGGAGGAGGAGTCACTCCCGCAATGGATTCTGGATTAGAAACTGGGAAGTTTCTTTTAAAGAAAATAGAAAGAGATTACTTGAAGAAATCATTCTATCCAGTTTCTTCTAAAGAGACCATTGTAGCGAACAAAGAATTGTTGAATATATTGTTGCAAGAATCTTTCGACGGTAAAAAGAGGAAATAAAAAATTAAGAGCTACTTACAGTAGCTTCTTTTTCTTATTTTTATATATTAAAATCACTCTTTTTTTGAATGACCATATCCGCCAACTTTTTCCTTTAAACTATAATAGTTACCTGTACCGTAAGCAAGAACATCTGCTAGAAGCATATCTGGACTACCTTTTTCATTTATCATTGATTCATCGTAGTAGACTTTCAAAACTTCACCGAAAAATGCATCATGAGTTCCAATTTTCACTTGTTTAACTAATTTACATTCAATATTTATTGGGCACTCTGTGATTAATGGGACATTGATTTCTTTTCCTTTGAAAACAGTTAATCCTGTTTCTTTGAATTTATTTACATCACGACCTGAAACAATTCCAAAATAGTCTGTTTCTTCTGCAATTTTCACATTTGGTATATTTACTCCGAAACAACCGCTTTTTTCAATTAATTCATAGGTATATCTTGAATCTCTTATACCAACAACTAAAGTAACTGGATCAGCACAGATATTTGATATCCAAGCGGCAGTCATAGCATTTGGTTTTCCTTTTTCATTGTAAGCAGACACTAGTGCTGCTGGAGCTGGATAAGCAGCTGCTCGAGGTTCTTTTTCAATTTTCTTCATAACAATCACTTATTTTTATAAAGTTAATTTGTTCAGTTTTTAAAAGAATTTGGTTAAAAAATATTTAATAATTTAAACACCATATACTATTTGGGAATGAGGTTGAGACTCAAAATTAATTTGGAAAAGAAAATAAGTCTATTCTTGATAATAATCCTTTGTCAACAATTATTCATTTTAAATCTAGTCGATAATAAAGCTGCTTTTCAACCTATTAGTAATGAATTTTCGATGAATAATCCTGTAGCACCATATTATTCCTACAGTAATATTCACTTGAATGATTCACTTGTATATTTACTCGATGGTTTATCAATAGAAGTAATGGATGTCTCTGAATTAAATGATATAAGAAAAATAAAGACTATAGAATATGACTATTATTCATATAGAGGATTCAGTAGCGATTATACAATATATGATTGGGAAAATAATGAATTTGTATTTTACGATTATAATCCTTTTAGAGAGACTTTCAACATAACTACTTTACAATATAATGAGACTCATTACACAGGAGCAAAATATTATTCTTATAACATTTCACAAAATAAAACTGGTTTATTTAATCAGAAATTATTTAGGGAAAACAATTTGCTATATATATTTCTGATTTATGAAGAGCATTCTTATTTTATTGAAGACATTAGTTTAGAAATTAAACTTTTAACTTTTGATATTACCAACAGAACCAATCCGATAATGCTCAATTCTCCAATTTCATTTTATAATAGTACTGGTTTAGAAGAATGGGAAGAAACCGATCGTTTAATCAGTACTAGAAATAGATTTTCATTTTATGATAATCATCTCTATCTAGTTAGAGCTTATGAATCTCATGAAGATAATGGATACTTTAGTTCAAGTGAGCTAGAATTTTCTTTTGGTTTTATGAAAACATGGGATATTTCAAATCATTCAGAGCCCATAGAAGAATTTACCTTGGAGGTTGATCAATGGCAATTTAGTACAATAATTATTCATGAAAATCTTCTGTTTTATAAAATCTCTAATTATGGATTTATTATGTATGATTGTGCAGATATGCGGGATATTCAATATTTGTCAACTTACAAAAATGACTATACACCAAATCAGATTATTGTATCTGGAGATTTGCTTTATCTTATTTCCACTGGTAAAATACAAATACTAGATATCAAAAATCCGGAGAAGATTAAAAAAATAGGAGAATATAACCCTCGCTTTCAAGGAGATGGTTCTTTTATTGAAGCAATTCTTGAAGAAAAAATCCTATATGTATCTCGAGCTTCTGAATATGAAGATAGGTGTTTCTTTATTATAGATTGTAACAACCCAACAAATCCAAAGAAACTTTTTCCATTAGGATCACAATTAAGTGAAGACGCATTATGGAAATTGGAAGTGTATGTTCTAATGGGTATTCCGGTTATAATTGCATTAGCAGGTGTAACAATTATAATTAGGATACTAAGAAAAAAAAGAGAAGTAGGAAAGATTGGAGTTTAATTTTAATCAATATTGAAGTATTTATTCTTGTAATATCTGGAATAAAGTACTGCAACAGGATTATGAGTTGTTACTCTGTCTTTGACAATCAGAACTGTTGTAGGAGCTTCTGAGTGTTTAATGAAATTAATGTCATGACCAATGCATAAGCCAACAACTATGTTAAGATCAGTCTTTTCGGAATTCAAGAAATAGGCTTGACCAATAGGATTACATCCAACCTCTTCCGCAGTTGAGAAAGTATCTTGATCAGGTATGTCCATCTCCTTCTTTTGCAAAGAACCAATAGTGCATATTCCAGTAACAACCTCGAAATCATTTTTCTCGAGTATTTGAGTTAAAACCTTTGCTTCTTCCTTAAGTCCAACACAAAAAGCCATTCCTAATTTCTTATACCCCATTTTTGTAGCAAATACAATTAATTCTTGAACTCTTGGCCATTCCATGTAACCAGTAACTTCAACATGTGCTGCAACTTGTGATGTTTTAAGAATTTCAGGATCTTCTAGTTTCTTCCTGGCTTTCAGAAAAACCTCTTTCTTTTCAATAGTTGGACAACCTTCTGGAGCTTTCTCATACTCCATACTACTACACACTAATTTATTACATTTAGAACATTGCATTTTGAACTCTCAGTCCTCTTATAGTAAATGTTTTTCAACTAAGCTTGTGATTTCCTCATCTCGCTTTTCGCTTGTTTGAACCACCACATGATCCCCGTCTTTGAAGAATCTCTCAATTTGGAAATGATTGATGAATTCTCGAAAGTTTTCTCGCAGCAGATAAGTTTCTTGGTCAACAACTAAAGCAAAGAAACATTTATCCCCTGTCTCTAACATAATCGAGACATTACCGTGATCTATTAATTGTAATCCTCCTTCCTCAGCATCCAATATTGTTTGTCCCATAGTTCTAATTGCAGAAAGTAAACCAGATAATAGATTTGGATTTAATTTAGTTTCCTTATCAAATTCATTTTGATAAAAGGGCAATCCAGTTTGTTTTGACATAATAAATAGTGCTTTTATGTCAGCTATGATTGTTTTTGGTCTTGTAACGCTTTCGAAAGATATTGTAGAGCGAATGGATTTGTTAATCCTGGTGAAAATTCTAACTAATAGATTAGATTTCTCTTTTTCAATTTCAGCTAATTGATTTCTTGCTTCTTGTTCTTTCTCGAGTAAATTCAATTGCTTCGCTAAATCAATTGCATTATTGAGAATCTTTTTGCTATCTTTCATTTTATTGGTCATTGACAAAAGTAAACCTTGCAAAATGTAGACATCAATAAGAACCAATTTGTAGTCTTGATCTTGACATAATCTTTTGGTATCATCAATTTTCTCGAGAGCATTTATCAAAAGAAGATTTTCATTAGTCATTCGATAATTTAAGAGATCAATTTCAGCTAATTGCAATTTAGTATTGACAATTATTTCAAATAATTTGTTTTCTAATGCTAGTTCTAAAGAAAGCTCTAGTAATTTTTTAGCTTCTCCAAGATTCGATTGTCGTGCTGCTAATCTTGCTTTCCGTAAGTAGACTTTAGGTATTTCATTTCTTAATTGTCCTTGCCCGATATCAGCAAGTGCAGAATCTAAAGTCATTTCCGCATCACTAAATTGATCTAGGCTTTCAAAAATATCAGCTCTACATAAATCAAGTGCTATTTTGATTTGAGGAGGAACTGTTACATTACTCTTCTTTAAGCTATCAAGAGCAAGATCAGAATTGGAAAGTGCCAATTGGGCATTTCCAAAATCGAGATGCAAATGAGCAATATTAGTTTCTGTAGCAACTACAATATATTGTGAATCAACATCAGCTTTTTTGGCATTTTCCAAAGCAATATAAAAGTATTTCATAGCCATTTCTAGATTACCCATATTGCGATAAATGAACCCAATATTATTTGCCATAACTGCAAGCTGTAATTGGTTGGCTAATATTTCTGAAAATTGGAAGGATTCTTCCAAATATTCTAAACCCTTTTTCAAATCACCGCTTTCAATTGCACATAATGCAGTATTATTTAGTAACCGGTTGAGTAAATAACGATTTTTAGATTTTCTAACAAGCGCAATTAATTCTTGACCTGTTGATATCCCTTCCTCTAATTTTCCTTCTCTTCTTCTCATGTTAATAAATACTGATTTACCTAAAGCGTACATTTCAATAAATGCAAGAACTAAGTTTTCATCTTCAGAATATTGATTACGTAAACATTCAAATTGAATAGTCAAAGACTCTAGATTGGTATCAATTTTATCAAATTGCTGAGAATAATAAAGGTAAAGCAATTTTATAGCTTTAATATAGAGTGAATTTAAGGGATCTGCTTTAGAGAATTCTTCTGCTTTTGAGATTACTCCTTCGACATCATCGAATTTTCTCTGACTAATTAATGCATAGGCTTTTGTGTTTAATAATCCAGGATGACACTCATCTTTAGCACAAATTTCGTAGACTTCCTCAAAAGATCCTTGTAAAACAAAGGTATTAGCTGCCATGAATAAAAATTCGGAATTATTAACAATAATTCCTTGTAACTTGTAAATTACAGAAATATTATCAATGAAATTCTTCAGCTTATCAGCATTTGGATCAGAATTTTTGTGAATAAAAGAAAGAATTACATTACGAAAATTATCATCTAATCGCCAATAATGTATCATTAATTCATTTGGCCAATTCTTTATGGAGTCCATTTACTCTACCACGTAAACTGTTGGTTATTGTAAAATGAATTAGTATTAAGAGTTTTACGTTACTTGTAAAAAAGAGTGATGAATGTTAATTAATCTTCCATTGTTTTTGTTTTCAACTCTGTAATATCTCTAATGATTGTAACTACTTTCTTCGATTCACTATTAGTTACTTGAACAGGAATGGCTTGAGACTGGAACCAACGAACCATATTATCAATAGGTAAGTGATATTCAATGGTTACGATGTCGTTTTTCTCTATTGCTTCTAAACAATGTGAAAGAAAGAAATCAGCTTGTCCTTTCGGGAAAATTTCATGAAATTTTTTCCCGATTGTTTCTGTGCGAGGTTTGTATAGTAATCTATCATCTATATTAGGAGAAATGAAAAGTATTCTACCTTCCTCATTAACAATCATAATTAAAGCATTAAAAGTTTCAAAGAAATCGTGAAAAGTACTCATTTCTTTTTGCATTTCATGCAACTCTTGAGTAGATTTCTTTGTTTCATCCACAATAACTTTTGAAGATTCTTGAAAAGTTCCTGTAACAGTTATGATATCATCCTTCATTTTTGCTCTTATGTTTGTATCAACTAGAAATTGCTTGCCTTTTTTCGATGTTAACAGAAATTGCTTGTTATTTAGAATTAACATTCCTTTTTCTTGAATTCTATCAAAAATTTGAATATCATCAGATACTAAATCCGGATCCACTAACATTTTCATGAAATCGAAATCTGTTTCTAATTCTTCCTTTGTAGCACATTTGAGAAAAATCTTTTTTGCGGATTCGTTAATATAAGAAAATGTACCGATTTTTGTTGAATAGGTATATATTAACTCAAAAATACCAATTGGTAAATTATTTAGAAATTTATTGAAATCCTTTTCACTTTTCTCTGATTTCTTACTCATGGTTAATCTCTTCATGAAATATACATTTTTCAAATTTTATATAACATGAAAACTGAAAAATCTTTCTCAGATATATACAAAAAAAAGTAGGAAAAGGAGGATTAGACTAATCCTAATACTCCAATTTTAATATTAGACAAGGTAAGGAAAATCCCAACAATTACTACAATAGCAATAATTGAAATGATTAATCCTGCTTTATTGTAATCATTTTTGCCTTCACGTTTTCTTGAATTTAATGCAATTAATAATCCAAAGATACTTGTAACGAAGAAAAATATTGAAAATAAACCAACAAGAGAAAGTGTTAGAGATAACTTAGAATCTCTGAGCTCAGTTCGAGATACGACTACTTTATCTTTTGAATCAGTTTCAATTTCCGGTCGTTCAACAATGTTAATCCATTCAGCATTATAAAATTGGGTTTCGGCATCTACTTGACCTTTTTGCCACCATTTCACATCAGGACCGAATCTTGCCCTTCTAACAGGAATAAGATTATTCGTTATAGTCCGAATAAACCACTCCAGCGAACCTATGTACCCAATCTTCTCCCAACCCCAGTTTACTAGCGAATAAAATCCAAGAGTAAGCAGAATAATTAAAGCTGTTCCACCCCATTGCAGTTTCGCATATGCCGTTCCTTTCAGAATAAATGAAGTAAAAGCCCAGACAATGAAGAAGTACCATTGATTGTTATAATTTGTAAAAGCTATTGTTCCAAAACGTCTTACAAATTTACTTCGATTGGCAAACTGTTTACTAATTCCACGGAATTCAATTAATCTGAACAATATCGAGAATAGTATAATGCTAAATCCATTAACTGCTAAAAATTGCGCTAACCATGAAAATTGCGGTATATAACTCGCATAATAAGGTGTCCATTGTCCATGATTGACAATGGTAAAATAGAAATCAACGATTGGCATAATATCTCCCGTTACCAAAAACCCAGTATTAACAGCAACATTACCTATAACAAAGAAAACTCCAATTAAACCAGTCACAAACATCGATAAGCCAATCAAAAACAATTTTCGGGGGAAATTCCTGTTAATTTTTTCTTTAGGTTGAGAAATAATTATTCCTATTATACTACCAATAAATGAAACTGCGAGATATGGAAAGAGCGGTTCAGTAGGCGATGCAAAAACATTCAGAAATGGAGCTCTTATGATCTCCCAAAAACTTTCAATGCCAATCCGCGGCGTGGAAATAAGAATTTTCGGATCCAATACTGTAAAAGGATAACCGGGAACCATTACATCAACTAAAAGCCAAATTGGTAATGTGAGTGCAATTACAATAATTGCCATAATTATATAACTTTTAATTAGATTTCTTCTATTCTTCCAGCGACCTTTCATAGATAATAATCCATGAATTATCCCATTGATAATAATGCACCAGGCGATTGTGTGAATAGTTTCGAAATGGTTCCATCGCCAAAGAGCTATTGCCCAATTTGTTGCTGCTGGATTGTTCAAATTTAGAAAGAAATCTCCAAGAGCTCCCCAGTAGCCGGTGAATCCTTCACAGATCATTGCAAATATTAGTAGGATAAATCCACCTACAATTTGTTTCACGATTAAACTGCGTACTGATTTTCCTTTCTCTAAATCCCGATACATAGAAACCATATTACTAGCTGCTGAGGCAATTAAGAAGAAACCAGCTAAACCACCAAAGAATGGTATAAAGATCATAGCAGATAGAGCAATAATAGGTTCAGTAACAATGTTAGAATCAGACATTAACATATCTGTATCTAGAATATGTTTTACAATGTGAAGAATCACCATAATTAAAATCGCGATTCCTCGAGCAAAATCGAGAGTAACGAATCTTCGCGGAGGTCGTTTTACCGTCGTATCGATTGATACTATTTCATTCATAAAATATAATCTCCTGTTTTTCATCAACGAACTTTGAAGCTATAGTTTGCCGTATTTAAATATGTTTTTGGCGACAAAAATAGAGTTATTCTTATAGAAAAAGAAAAAAAGTAGAGAATAGTAATTCGATTTAATTTTATCATCTATTATTGGACAAAATTTTAAATATAATCAACTTATAGGAAAAAGACATAGATAATGAGTGGATAAATTATGGCTGTCGTGGTTCCTTTAACTCTAATTATTGCTTTAGCTACAGGTGTAGTTGCAATTATTGTTGCGATAATTTTCAGCATACTTGTATTTAGAGAAGATCCTGGAAATGAAAAAATGAGAGAAGTTTCAGGATACATTGAAGCAGGAGCAAAAAGATTTCTCTGGGTACAATACCGGATATTGTCAATTTTTGTGCTTGTGCTATTTCTAGTAATCATGTTATTCTTACCTTCAGAAAAGACAGGAGATACTGTACCAGTTGTCAGTGGAATTATGAATTGGCAGCAAGCTATTTCATATCTTGTTGGTTCAGGAGCTTCAATGCTTGCTGGATATTTAGGCATGGTTGTTGGTGTGAAAGCAAATACGCGAGCTGCTCAAGGATGCACAAAAAGTCTTGATAAAGGGTTTGATGTTGCATTCTTTGGTGGTGCTGTAATGGGTCTTGCTGTTGTAGGATTTGCACTAATCGGTATTTCTGCAATTTATTGGGCCTTCAAAACTCCTAACGTTATTTTAGGGTTCAGCTTTGGAGCAAGTACCATTGCACTCTTTATGAAATGTGGTGGTGGAATTTATACTAAAACAGCAGATGTAGGAGCTGATTTAGTAGGAAAAGCAGAATATCATTTACCGGAAGATGATGTTCGCAACCCAGCAACAATCGCTGATAATGTTGGTGATAATGTCGGAGATATCGCAGGAATGGGTAGTGATCTTTTCGATTCCTTTGTAGCATCTATACTTGCGGCAATGATACTTGCATATATTTTAGGAACGGGAGCATTTGCGACTGCCGATGATGCTGTTCGAGGAGCATTTATTGTCTTCCCAATTATTATTTCAGCAATTGGTCTTGTTGCTTCTATAATTGGTATTCTCTTAATTAAATGGATGAAAACTAAAGATCCAGGCAAACTGCTTAATTTTGGAACTTATATTTCAACTGCTATCTTTGCTGCACTAGGGGCTTTAATTACTTGGATTATTATACTCACAACGAGTACTATCTCGTCTACTGAGATGGTCTACTTATGGAAGGATTATGCTTGTGTTGTCATAGGTCTGCTTGCTGGTGTGTTAATTGGTTTTATCAGTGATATTTTTACCAGGGATGATAAAGCACCTACGAGAAATGTTGCTCATGCAGCTCAAGAAGGAGATGCTGTGGTAATTCTCTCTGGTTTTGCTTATGGTATGCTAAGTGTTGTTCCACCAGGTCTTGGAATATCAGCAGCTATGATTGGTGCATATTTACTAGATGGAGTATTTGG
>JABLTI010000135.1 GCA_013166835.1 Promethearchaeati archaeon
GTGACGGGGGCTTTGTTTGTCCTCGTCCCAAATTCCTTTATTGTCTCAGTTTACTCTTTGATTAATGCTTCAATATTTTTCATTAATTCTTTCCATGTTTTCATTTGTTTCATTTTTTTGAATTCCTTATGATTTTCAAGGGTTTCTTTGAATCGTTTTGGATGCCTTGGTCCCATTTCCACTAATTTGTTTAGCATCTCTATTGCTTCCTCATTTTTCTGTAGTCTGGCTAAAAGCTGAGCATATACGAAGTAATCTCGTCGGTCTTGTCTTTCTTTGATTGCTTTCTTGATGTATTGTATTCCCACATCAGGTTTATCTAAAATTAGTCCTCTATAAAATGCATTATATAAGAGGTGTTCTTTTTCATCATACATTCCATCTGCAGCTAGATAGCTTTTTTTCCTCACAAGACCTACTTTTTCTGCTGTTCTCCAAGATCCTTCATTATCTTGATTGCAGTGCCATCCTATTTGATAGCCTTTTCCCTGGCCATATTCTACTGTTGCAGTTGTGCATAGTGCAGCAAATCCTCTTCTTCGATATTCTCTTGCTGTTTGGATTCCAATCTCAAATTTATCTTTTACTCCCCAATCTGAGAGACACCAGCCTGCAATCGTTTTATCATTTTCTACCAGACAAAATCCAAATCCTTTTTCAAGGAATTTCTCCTCATTCTCATACTGAGAATTAATCCATTTTTTAATTTCCTCCATATTCTCAAGATTTTCTTGTTTTAGGAATGATTCATCTATTTCTCTCATTATGAAACCTTTTGGAATCTTAGCTCGCCAATCTGGAATTAGTATTTTTTCCAATACGTAATAGTATCTTTCCAATGGTACAGGATCTTTTAGACCAAATGTTTTTTCTATCTTTTCAAACCAATCTTGGTGTTCAAAATAGAATACCCATTCACCATGTGTTATTTCTTCCTTCTTACTTGCAATTGGGAATATTTCATCCTTCAAAATCTTTCCAATCGATACATTGAATTCATCATTATTTGGATTCCCAGCTAAAAAGAGGGACCATATACTGTCTACTAGAAACCCACTTGTAGGTTTCTCTTTTGAGTCAACCCATATCCTGCCTGGGTTAATTCCAGCAATTACCACCATGCAATTCAAGCTGTATTCAACTTCTGCAAACAGTCCTCGAACTTTTTCAAATTCTTCTAATTGTAGTTCTATCATTTTTATTTTCACTTGATTCCTGAGGAGTTGCCTTGTTAGCAATAGTATTTTCTCACTAATTATATAACAGCTACAAATGAATCATATAAAGCACAAAAAAAGTATAGGTCATTATTAACCAATCAATCTTAGGTGCCAACTGCTAATACCAATTGTAAATATCTGTACTCTAATTATTGAATAAATCATTGCTATACTGGCACCTCCTAAGATTATTGCTCTCTAATGGTATTATTCTATTTAAGATTTTATACCAATCAATATTAAAATTCATTTAAAACAGAATTTATCTCCCTTTTCCTCTGACGGGGGCTTTCTTTGCCCCTGCACTATTTTCACTTTTACTCTAGGTATTATTGTTTTAAAATCCAAGAAGAAACTATTATTTTATTTAAGTTACTTTTTTTCTTCTGATTTATCATTATTGGAATTAACACACTACATTAAAATATACAAAAACTAAATAATTGCACCTCACAATATTATTTGATGTGGCGAAAATCTTGGCAGCAATTGAACATTGGGTTTGGCTTATTATCTGCCCAATTATTTCTTACTTTATTGGATCAATTCCATTTTCTTTTATTGTTGCTAAATGGAGAACTGGTGATGATATACGGGAATTTGGCACAAAGAATGTTGGTGGTTTAAATGTAATGATTAAAACCGGATTCAACTGGGGAATTCTTGCTGGTGGTTTGGATTTCTTAAAAGGTTTGTTTTGTGTTATTACTGTTTTATTAATTCCCTTTAATGATACTCCTTTAGGCGGAGCCGGTGAATTTTGGGAAATTTCCATTCATAATCTAATTTACATTCTTGTTGCTATGGCTGTTCTCCTAGGACACAATTATCCCATTTATTTGCGATTCCAAGGTGGTCGAGGTATAGCTGCAATTGTTAGCTTTCTAATTATTGCCAATCCGCTTCTTTTGCTTGTTTTTATTTTCAGTATGATTATTTTTGTTGTAATTACTAGGTATGTTCGCCCCTCACAATTTCTTGCTCTTTTCATCGGAATCCCTGTTGCCTTTTTCCTAAATTTCTTTCCTCCTTGGATAATATTAGTCGGCATGGATAGTACTTTTGTTCTTGGATTATTTACAATAGCAATTGCATTAGCGATTTTACCAAAATATCTCAGATCATTTGTTGATATGTTCAAAGGCAAAGAATATCAGGTTGGCAAATTTTATTTTCTAGATTTACATAATATGGTTGCAATGATTTTGGCATACTATCATTCTTTGTTATTTTTGCAAATTCAGAAGCAATAAGACCGACCAATAATTGTCTATCCTCATCTAGAGTTTTCATGTATAGAAATTTTCCTTTGGGGATATTTTTCGTTACTTCCCGGAATGTTCCTTCAGGATGGTATTTGTCTTTTGGTCCATGGCAAACATATACTTCATTTTTAATTTTCTTCAAATCATCAGTTAGATCGAAATTTACATTTTTCAGGGAGAACTTTCGCCATTTCCATGGAACTGCGCTTGCTACAATATCCATATTTCTTTCTTTTTGAGCTTCATTCTTCATGTTAGACATAACTATTCTTGCAATAATGAATTTAAGAAATCCAAGAAGAAAAGGAGGTATAAATGGCATGATTCCCTTAACGAAAATACGATTTTGTGTCCATTTAGTAAATGGATCAAATAGAATCGATGTGGGAGGAGATAGATGGTTATGTATTAATCCTTGTAGAATTACTCCTCCACTAAGACAAGCTCCCATTAATATGTAATCTTGATTAGTATAGCCAATAAAATCGATTACTTGAGTAATATCTTTGGCTAATTGATTTATTGTCAGATCTGTCTTTCTATATCTTCTAATATTTGCAGATTTTTTGTCTCGAGTTTCAACATAATAATACTCATTTTGTTCATGATGTGCAATATGAAAATCACGCCAAGTTAGGGGAGTAGTTCCAAATCCTGGCAAGAAAATTATAGGACGTTTAGAAATCTGTTTTTCAGGTTTATAATGATAGACTTTAAGTTCACCGTCTTTAACTGGAATATAAAAAACTTCACTGATACCTTCATCATAGAAATTTGGCACTTCATTTCTATATATATCAAGTAATTGATCTAATTCGGGATTATTTGCTTTAGTATTTTTTTTGTTTTCATTAGCTTTCAAGATTATCACTTTGAAAATTATTCTTTCATTTTCTTGATCCAACGTTTTTTGTAATCCCCTATATACATAAAACCAAGTGATTTTTCCCCTACGTGAGTACCAACTACTGGACCTGCTTCTTGAATTCTTATCTCTTTATTTTGAACATTGTGTGCTTCCATTATTTCGTAAAATTCTTGAGCAACTTCTGGATTTCTGACATGCCAAATAAAGATATTATCAGTAATTGCATTTTTTACTACAAGAGGAGCAATGAATTTCATTCGTTTGATAACATCCTTGTTTCCACGAAGTGTTCCACCGGGAACTATTAATCCCTCTTTGAAATTAACAAGTGGTTTGATTTGAAAAGACGACACCATAAATTTCTTAGCCCAACCAACGCGTCCGCTTCTATAAACACTATCAACACTATCTAAAACAACAACTAGTCTAGCTTGTGTTTTTAGTTCTTCCAATTTTTGAAGGATTTCGTCCTTTGAATAATCCTTCTGAATCATTTTTGCTGCTGCCATCACAAGTACTCCAAGTGTAGATGTAGCAACTCTCGAATCTACAAGTGAAATATCAGCATTCTCAAATTTGCTTCTTACTTTGACAGCAGCCTGATATAATCCTGAGAAACTATCAGAAAGAAAAATTCCGATAACTGAATCAGCTCCATCTAATGCTTCGTTGAAAACCTTCTCAATCTCAGCAAGTGAAGGTATGGCAGAAGTCGGATATTCTTCGCATGTCCTAACTTTTTCATAAAACTCATCTTTAGTTAGTGTTCCCCAATCACCAAAGGTTTTGATTCTTTCTTCACCAAAAATTACTTGAAAAGGAACAATATGAATATTATATTTCTCTACTAAATCTCTAGGAATGTCACAGCTACCATCTGTAACTAATGCAATTTTTGCCATTTGAAATGGTCTCCATAGTTGGAAATATTAAGGAATATTGTATTACTATTTAACTTAATAATTATTGAATTTTTTCTTTTCTCAATAGATTTTATGATTATATTTCTTATACTTGTTTTTTACAAAATGAAAGTTTAATCTAATCTTCCAAACATCTTCTTTTTTTTGCAATAAAAAACACATAAACTTTTTATTAGCTCAAAATAAACACACTCTATTATGGCGAAATTGGAAGTCCCTTTTGGAAAAAATCTTGCGTTCGGAGTAGGAGAAATTGCTGACCAACTCGCTTATCAAGGTTTTACATTTACGATTTTCACTTTTTATTTTTCAGTTATGAAGCTTGATGCAAAATACATTACCATTGTTTTCATTCTTTGGTCTATTTACAATGCGTTTAATGATCCTATTATTGGTTCATTCTCTGATAGAACGAGAACCAGAAAAATTTTTGGTGGGAGAAGACGTCCTTGGATGATTGTTGCTGCACTTCCGCTAGCAATTGTTATGTTCCTTCTTTTTACTCCCCCTGGGGGACAAGTGGCTGGCGGTTATGCCATTGGAACAATAATCTATATGCTCTTTATTATGTGTCTCTTTGATACTGTCTATACTGCATTTTCTATTAACCGCACTTCTCTTTATCCCGAATTATTCCGCACCGATAAGGCTAGGGAAGAAGTTGGTGCTCTTCGCAGAATTTTGATGGTCATTGCTCTGTTATTGGCATTCATCATGCCTACTTTACTTATATCAGACATGACTTTAGAAGAACCAACATCTTTGTTTGCTGATATTAAATGGCAATATCAACTTACAGGTATAATCTTTGGTGTGATCATTTTAGTAACAATTTTGATTAATGTTTTGTGGGGTGCTAAGGAAGCACCATTTGAGGAATTAGAAAAGAAGAAGCCATTGAAACTTTGGGAATCTTTGAAGGTTAGTCTTAAGAATAAGAAATTCGTCATTTTCGCTTTGTGTTCAACTATGAACTGGTATGTCTTCGGTTTAATTCCCACTATTATGCCTATTTATGTGAAAAGCGTTGTTGACACAACTAACGACTGGTTATATGTTGCACTTGACTCATTAGGTGAATTACGTATTAGTGTACCCTTAGTGTTAGCGTTCGTTATGTCTATATTTGGAGTTCTTTTCTGGTCATTTATTGATAGAAAAATAGGCAGTAAATTGGGTTTCATACTCTCAATGTCTTTGTGGGCAGCTGTTCTTATCCCTTTGATTTTCGTCAAATCATACCTTGGAATCCTCATTATCATGACTCTGAATGGGATTGGTCTCGGAGGATCACCCTACTTCATTGATAGACATATTTCAAATATTGCAGATGATGATGAACTAAGAACGGGTCAAAGAAGAGAAGGGTCGTATTTTGGTGTTCATGCATTGTTTGTTCGATTATCTACTATTCTATCAATCGGTTCCATCGCAATAGTTCTTACTACGAATGGTTGGGCTGTGTATGATCCGGCTGTAGTTACGGAACAGATACAATTCGGTCTTCGTTCTCTGATGTCTCTCTTCCCAGCTGGTGCATTGCTGATTGGTATTGTTATCCTAATCTTTTATCCTCTGGGAAAGAAAGAAGTAATGAAAATGCAAGCTGGATTGAAAGATAGAACGGAAGAAACCTCAGAATTTGAAGCTGAAGTTTCTGATGAGAAATAAAAAGAAAAGCTAAGTTTCTTTAGCTTTCTTCTTCCCCTTTTTTTTTGCTTCCACTTCATCAAGTCCATAACCCTTACGCACTCTTTCTCTGAAAAGGGCCAGAAATCGAGTTATTGGACCTCCATCCACAGTTGTATGATCTATATTGAAAGTTATCCAGAGGTAATCTCGAGGTATTATTTTTTCTGTATCAACTTCACCATTCTCTTTAATCAAGTAACCAGGACGTTTTTCAATTCCTCCAACATTTATTGAGAGATTCTCAACTGCAATGGGTATAGAGGTTCCTCCACCTCCTGCGTACATACCAACTGATGTGATTCCTATTGTACCAGCAAATTGTCGACGAAGGAATGGATTTTTAAAAATACGATTAAAGAGAAATCGTCTAAGAAATCCGGGCATTCTTAGAAGTTTATCAGTAGCTGATGCTCCTTCTTTATCGACCATACTGTCGTCTTTTATTGTTTTTGTACCCCTTATGACATCTGTTATTTCTTGAATCGTTTTTTCATTTGCTTTACGCATCAAAACTGAGGTGGGCATTTTCTTTCCTTTAACCTCACGTTCAACTAGGAAAAAAACATCTACATCCTCAAAAATAACCATACGTCTTCGTCGCCATTTTATTGCTTGCATGTAAGGATGCTCTGCTACAGTTCTAGCAAAAACATATGTTAAATAAGCAGAAAATGAAAGTTTAATATCCTTCTCTTTTAGTTCTTTAATTTTCATAAGAGGATAGGTAACATCAATATCTCCAATAGCATAAACCTTCAGTGATTTTTTCCCGATAGATATGAAATCAACCACAATATCTCGACCACGAGAGAATGGTACAGTATAATATGAACCAAATTTCGATTCTTTTGTTTCTCTTTTTCCGTTCATAATATTTGGATTAACTGAAATGATAACATAAATATTGCGGTAAACAAGTATGTCTTCCTGTTATATGTCATTGAGATCCAGTACTAGTAGTGCTAAACAATCAACTATCAATACCAATTTCTGAAAAATAATGGACAATAATATTAGTACCGGATTTTTGGTTATTTCAGATGGAATAAAAAATACAATTAATAAAACAATAACTACAAAAACCAATACAACAATTGATACATCTAGATAATAATCAAATTTTCGTTTCTCAGGTATTTCTTGACGTTTTCTTACATATCTGAGTAATTGAAGGGTGAAATTTAATATGCCAAATCCTGCGACAAAGAGAGCTGCACCTACTGTATGTAGAATCAATAAATTACCTTTGTCTTGGGGGATAGCTACCAAACTAGCTCCAAAAGCAAGTATTAGATTCAATGATCCTTTGAGATACTTGTATCGAAAATCACTAACAAAATACAGTATAGAATTAACAATAGAAATCAAAGCACATAATCCAAACCCCACACTCATAATAATTGATGAAATTAGATTATCATACAAAAAATCAACGCTCAATTGTGCTCCTAATTCACTTAAATAATCTTGGAAAAACCTGTAAGGTTCCGGCAGAAAATAAATCGCAAGACCCACAGTTAAAGCTAAAATTGGGAAAATTAGCAAATAGAGATATCTAATTGTTTTTTGCATTCTCTTCAAAATAAATCCCCTTCATTTAAATTAACTAGCAACTAGTTAAGTTTTTTTCAAATTAAGGTAAAATGTATGGCCTTTTTCTGTCAAGTCTAACTAAACTTCTGAAGATTCTACATTTTTTTAGCCTTTAAAATGATTTTTCGCTAACAATTGTTTGATAAAGAAAAGAAAATGAACCAACCTTTGTTATAATTGCAAAGTTTGGTTCTATTACATGTTCAGTTCAAAGATAGAATGGATCGTTAGGTGATCCATCAAATTCCAAAGGCCAGTCACCGGGTCGACGATAAATGTCAATGAATAATGGATAAGCTAGATCAAATGCTTCTTCCATTGAAGCTGAACCACCTAGCTCGCCGATTAAAGCGTATTCTAAGAACCAATAAGTCCAAGCACCGTTTAAATGTAAAGGATCATCGTAGCCATAACCGTTATCAGAACAAGTTGTAGCCAAATAGATTTTTTCTGCATTATCGTTGAACATTACATTCTGAAATCCGCCAGCATAACAGTGATCAATGAATATGAATGTATTTGCGATAGATGGAGACATCATTTCTTGGAATTCTAAGTGAGTAATTAGTCCGTTGTAACCGTTTTCTCCTGCAGATGTATCCCACATACATAAATAGTATATGAATTCATCTAAAGTCGTTGATCTTCCTCTGCCACCATGTCCACTTGTAGTAAAAACGAAGATATCATCTTCATCAACTACTGCTAAAATATTTTCAAGTGCAATTCGTACGTTGTATTCTGTTGCACACCCATCCCATTGGGGATAGTCTTCGGGATGACTATCACCTAAGAGTGTGATTTGATATCCTAAAGGACTTAAATAATTAAACCAATCTGCTGCATCTTCATCAGCATAATTTAAGTCACTAATCACATTATAATCTGAAATCCCAATAAGAAGTGCATATTTGTTGACTATTCCGTCTCCTTTCTTGTACTTGTAAGCGAAGCTACTAGCGTCTTCAAAGAAATCTCCATCTGCGATTTCTTCGGTTCGTGTTGAATTTCCTCCAATTGCCATTGCCCCAGCTATACTGGATACTGTAAAAATCAGTGTTAAGCATGTCATGTATAATGCTTTTCTCTTCAAAGCACCCACCTCATTTAATTTTAAGGTTGCAAATTACTAATAATAACAGTACTCTTTAAACAAAGTCTGAGAATGGTTTCGAATTGGTAGCGTGATAGTATTGAGTTTGTATCATCATGTTCAACTTAAAATAAAGATAGATTAAGAAATCTTTGAAAAAGGATCAACTTACAGATTAAGCTCAAATTCTATTTCATCGGGTTCTCCATCTTCTCGATATTGTAGCACCTTTCCATTTTCTTTGAATCCAAAGCTCACAATTAAATTTCTCATTGCAACATTTTCTACTACTATACTTGTTCTTACAGTTTTTAATCGCCCATCTTTTCGTAAAATATCAAGTACAAGTTCCATAGCTTTTCTTCCATAACCTCTTCCCTGAGAACGAGCATCAATCATTAATCGCCAAATATCATAATCTTCCAGATCATAAGCGATTAAACCTACCGCTTTCTTATCCACGTATACTCCTTTCGCAATTTTCTCTTCTTTAAATTGCATTTGAGCGATTGTGTATAGATTTATGAATTCTACCCTCACATTTTGTATGGAAGTTTTCAGTTATTAGCTTATCTTCTTCGTTTTGATCTTAGAATTATAACCCAAACTCTTGGAAAATCCAATGTAATTCTGGATAAAATTAATTAAGACTGTTTTTATTTATTGTTTATAAAATCGGGGTAGGTAGTAGTAAAAAATCGTTTTAAAGTATAAATTCACAGTAATCTGTTCTAAAACGATTTTTTGAGAATTATTGGACTTCTGATTTTATGTTGTAATCACTAAGAGAGCATGTGATATAATGACTGATGATGATAGCCAGTATCATCTATTACGACATGAAATTGATACTCGTACAGCTAATGCTTTTCCAGCATCAGAAACAGGATTAGAAATTCGTATTTTAAAACAAATTTTTACACCTTTGGAAGCTCAAATTGCCATACATCTAAGTGCCTTTCCTGAGAATATAAACCGGATTCATAAGCGTGTGACTAAGAACGGAATTGATATTTCAATCCATGAATTAGAAGAATTACTAGATGGATTAGTTAGAAAGGGAGGAATTATTTATGAAAAACTCCTCTTCAAAAAACCAAAGCAGAAAATGTATGGTCTACTTCAATTTGTAATAGGGATTTATGAAATGCAAGTTGACAAGCTAACTAAAGAACTAGCAGCAGATACTGAACAGTATCTTCACGATACATTTGTTCATACATTTCAAAGCTCAAAAGATCACAAGCAAATGCGCACAATCCCAGTCAACAAGAGTATTGCGGTGGATCGTTATGTTGCCAACTATGACAATATCAAAGAAATTATTGAGAAAAAAACAGGTCCTATTGTAATTCTCAATTGTGTTTGTAAGGAATCAAAAGATCTTTTGGAAGACCCATGCAAATTGGGAGATACTCGTAATTGTTGCATAACTTTTGACTATGCAGCTGTAGGTTCACTTGATTTATTTCCTTCAGCTAGAGAAATTTCTAAAACAGAATTATTGGAGCTTCTGGATGAATATCAAGATCTTGGTTTTGTTCTTCAACCTGAAAATTGTATTTCGCCTAAATTTCTGTGTGTTTGTTGTGGTTGTTGCTGTGGGGTGTTAAGTACTTATAAAACAACAGCTCATCCTGCTGATTCCTGGGTCTCTAATTATTATTCTCAAGTAGATCCTAAGATGTGCACTGGATGCGAAATATGTGTGAAGCGATGTCAAATGGAAGCTATATCACTTGTAAATAAGAAAGCTACCGTAGACTTGACTCGTTGTTTCGGTTGCGGAAACTGTGTTTTGAAATGCACACCAAATGCGATAACACTTCACAAGAAAGATAAGATTACAAAACCCAGCAGATTTCATAAGGGACTTTATTTAGATTTCTTTAGAAAAAAAAGAGGTCTTTGGGGTGTTCTTAAAATGCTTGGTTTATATTTACTTGGAAAAAAGGTCTAGATAAATAATATTCTTTTTCTATTGACTGCTAATTTACAAAGTAAAGGCATAAGAATAAATTTCATAGAACCTTTTTGTTAATTACAATCAAATCAATAGAGATAAGGAATGAAATGACTTCTGCAAAAGACAAAACTGAGGAAGAATGGAAGAAAGAATTATCCAAATTAGAATATGATGTTTTGAGACTGAAGGAAACTGAAAGACCCTTTACTGGTGAATTTTGGGATCACAAAGAAAAAGGAATCTACAAATGCGCTGGTTGTGGTGCAGAACTCTTTTCCTCAGAAACAAAATTTGTATCGGGGTGTGGATGGCCTAGTTATTATGATGCAATAGATAAGAGTAAGATAGAAGAGAAAAAGGACCGAACTCATGGTATGATCCGAATTGAGGTTTTATGTAAGAATTGCGGAGGGCATTTAGGGCACGTCTTCAATGATGGACCAAGTGATAAAACAGGACTACGATATTGCATTAATTCTGCATCATTGACTTTTGAAAAGGCAGATTAATTGCGATACATAAAACATAGATGAAAAATTCAAAGTTTTGTTGTAGCTTCAACTAATTGCATTATTGATTGGAAAATAATATCTTCTTCGACCTTTTCTTTGAATAGTGATAAAATCTTCTTGTTCAAGAATTACTAGATGATATGTTACTGTGCTTTGACTTCTTTGCACTTTATTCCTAATTCTCAATTGCGTTATTCCTGGTTCTTCACGAATTAAAGACAGTATTTGATTTCTAGTTTCAGATTTTAATATAATTACGTGAGTTAGTTCACTTGACTCATCCGAAAAACTTCCGTCGTTTAGATAAAACATAAGGTATTGTTTGGTTCTTTTTCTTTTGATCATTTCAAACCTTTCAAGCCAAGAAAGATGCCACTGAGTTTGTCCTCTGCTTAATTCAAGATTTTTTACAATTTCGCTGAAGTGAACTCCTGGTTTTTGTTTTATTAAATGATAAATTCTAGCTCGATTATAGTTAGCTAAAATATTGTCATATGTTACTGTGGAGCTCAATGATCCCACAAAGCTCACAAGCACTAGCAATGCTACTCCAGCTAATACACTATAGAGTATTTTCTTGTTAAATGGAGTAAAAATATCTAGGTATTTGTAAATCAACCAGCTAATGCCTATTGTTATGCTAGTTGTTATTAGAAAAAGAAATACCCAAATTGCTAGCTTTATCTTTTTGTGCAAAGGAATCCATCCTCAAACGATTACAGTTATCATTTTCCTATTTTTCTTTTTCATGAGGAAGTAAATAACTATTTCAATTATTCTGTCTGCAAGAGTCACTGCTGCAACTCCTATACCCATTTTTGCACTTAAAAATATATCACAATTTGAGCCAACTGTTATTCCTATATATACTAGTAG
>JABLTI010000242.1 GCA_013166835.1 Promethearchaeati archaeon
ACCAAAAGTGCAATTGGCAGGGCTGTTCCTGTTAGCTGGTGTAGGCAGTGCAATTATCGGATACCTAATTACCTGGATTGTTGTCTGGTTTGGCGGTTCAGGTATTTACAGATTCATTAGATGGCTGGGGCGTTGTTTTCGTCGTCATTCCGAGCACAAAAAGCTTTTAGCCCAGAGAATAGCCGAAAAGGCAGTCAAACGCGAAGAAACTCAAAGACATTTAAGCAATCAAAAAGCTGTGTTTAGTGAGTGGAAATTAGTGAGTAGTAAGTCCAAGTAAAATAAAGTGCCTAAAGTTGGATGACAGAAGACGGATTCTCGATTCTCGTTGCTTGATGCTCTATGCTCGATTCTCAATTCCCGATATTTGATACTCGATTCTCGATACTTGCTGCTCGATGCTTGTGTAGGAAAAAGGAGTACCAAACTGGTAGAACCTATAATAATTTGGGTGAGTTAAAATTTATCATCACACAGTAGTTAAGCAGTAATCCGCCCTCTCAATTATTGAAACCCATCTATAATCTTGACTAACCAAATAAACCATCCTATTCACTACCGGGACATATCCCGAATTCACCAGATTTTCTATTGCCTCAAGCGATAATGCCTATATAATAAAATTAGCAGGTGTGGAAATTTTTAATAGTGCTGTGCAAATATATTTGCATTGGAAATAATTCAGTTAGTTATCAAAAGCTTGAAAAAATGGATAACAAGAATTTATGCGTCGTATGCGGCAAGAAACCAGCTACTACAGACGAACATATTCCTCCCAAATGCATATTTCCAAAACCAAGGCCAAGCGACTTAATAACCATCCCTGCCTGTTTGGAATGTAATAAAAGCACAGGAAGGTTGGATGAGGAATTCAGAGTCTTTGTAAATTTGTGTGTGGGAAAGTAAACGCCAGAAGCGAAGCTTTTATGGAAATCACAAACTCTACATACCATTAAACACAATAGAAGGCTTTTACAAAAGGCTATATCTTCTTTCCAGCCAGGTTATATTACTTCAAAACAAGGCATCATTCTCGATGAAGTTGAGCTAGTCACTTGGGATGATTCAATAAATATAGTTATTGAAAAGATAATAAAAGGTCTATACTATCACCACTTTAACGACATTCTAGCAGACCGTGTGCAGTTTATAATTGAGCAGGTTAGAGATTTGACAATGGCTAAAGTTGATAGTATTAAATCATGGCAGAGTAACTATATTGGTGGCGGTCAGTTTCTATACAAATATGCCCGTGCTCAAGATGAACCATTGTGTTCAGCCTGGATTCTTGTGTTTCATAAAAATCTTGTGATTCTTGGAAATACTGAACCACATTGTCAACAACATACTCAACCATCTCCATAACCACCCTTAGACATCTTATCACATACCGATTCTCATTAGCAGCTTAGTTGCTCTTGGAAGTTCTCGAAGTGAAATGGATATTTATGGGGAATTGCAAACAGTACTTACCTAGTAATACCCATAATAACATATCTGAATTGAAATTCATCATAACACTGTAATTATTCCATAAGCATACAATAGAGTGAATCGGCAATAAAATGTGCAAAAACAGAATAATTATTCGAGTTTGCTCATAGTGCGATTTTAGCGAAAAAACGAAGGTTTTTTACGTCGGATTAAGTATATGGTGACGCAGAAATGTATCAATCATGTAATTCTTAATCATTAGACTAGCTTTGAGTACGAAACAGAAAGTATTGGACAAATCAGTTCTGCGAAATGTAGAAAAATATTAAAAAAAGGACAGAACTGTAACAAAACAGTAATATATATTTATAATAATTGCTCCTACTATAGCA
>JABLTI010000243.1 GCA_013166835.1 Promethearchaeati archaeon
AGCTATCATCAAGAATTTTGAAACAGGATCAAAGCTCAGCATTCCAATGTGTCAAGATACTGGAATACATATCTATTATGTAGAAATTGGCGCTGATAGTCCAATTGAAGACATTGGAAAGATAAAGGAAGCATTAACAAATGCTTCCAAAAGAGCAACAACTGAAGTACCAATGAGACCTAACGCAGTAGATCCCTTTGGTAGTAACTCTGGTGACAACACAGGAAGATACATCCCATGGATTAATTGGGAAATTGTACCTGGTGATAAAATCAAGATAACAGCCCTCCCAAAAGGTGGTGGAAGCGAGAATATGAGTACAGTAAAAATGCTGAAACCAGGAGTTGGGATAAAAGGCGTTATGAAAGAAGTGCTTGACTGGATGATTCAAGCAGGTGGACAACCATGCCCGCCAACAGTAGTAGGTGTGGCAGTTGGTGGTGGAGCAGATATAGCAATAAAAATAGCTAAGAAGCAATTAATGAGACCAATTGGAGAACCTCACCCACAAAAGGAAGTTGCTGAAATAGAAAAGAAACTCAAATCAGCAATAAACACTACTGGTATAGGTCCGATGGGTTTAGGTGGACAAACAACTTGTTTAGCTGTCCACATGGATTATGCTTATAGGCATCCTGCATCCTTACCAATGGCAATTGCTGTGCAATGTTGGGCAGCAAGACAATCATCAGCGGAAATAAGTGCTGATGGGAAAGTAAAATATTTACATCACAAAATCAAGGAGTAAAAGAAAATGGCAGTAGTAAAATTACAAACTCCTATTCCAGAAGAAGAAATTCGCAAACTAAAAGCTGGCGATATCATTTACATAAATGGTATTGTTTACCTCTCCCGAGATGAAGCTCATTTGAGAGCTCTAGAATATGCTGAAGAGGGAAAAGAATTACCTTTAGATTTCAAAGGTTTAGCACTCTTTCACTGTGGTCCAATTGTTAAACAAGATGACAAAGGTGAATGGCACGTAGTTGCTGCAGGTCCAACAACATCATCAAGAATGGAGATTTTTCAAGATAAATATATTGAGAAATTTAGAGTTAGTGTCGTTATTGGAAAGGGTGGAATGTATGATCGCACAACAGCTGCAATGAAGAAATATGGTGCTGTTTATGGTGCTTTTACTGGAGGTGCGGCTGTTTTAGCTGCAAAAGCTGTAAAGAAGGTTAAAGCTGCTGAATGGTTAGATTTGGGAACTCCTGAAGCTTTATGGGTTTTCGAAGTAGAAGAATTTGGTCCATTAACTGTAGCCATTGATGCACACGGAAACAATCTCTTCAAAGATGTTGCAATAAAAGCCGAAAAGAATCGAGAAAAAGCCTACGATATTATTGGAGTTTCTAAAGAATAGTAGGAGTTTTTTTCCTCTCTTTTTTTATTTTTTTTAACTCTTGATAGTATTGAACCCACTCAAACCCTTGTCTAGTTCTATTTTTTCCTTTCTTAAATCCGAAATTTTTCGCTAATTTTATCATGGGATAATTATCAATACGAGTCCAGAGTGTTGCTTTATTATATCCTAATAGTTCTCCTCTTTTTATGATGTACGATAATAATTCCTTTCCAATCCCTTTTCTCTGGAAAGGCTCTGCTACTGTAATTCCTATATCAAATTCGCCTTGCTCTAATTCTTCATCTTCCTGCCAATCTGCATATAGTGTTACTAAACCAACAATACCACTTGGATTATCTTTTAACCTCTTCCACGGGAACAACTTGCGAATTATGCGTTTTTGTTCATTCTTATATTCATTTTGTGGAAGAATAACAACGAAAACTTCCCATAATCCTTCGTCAATCGTAT
>JABLTI010000002.1 GCA_013166835.1 Promethearchaeati archaeon
GAAGAATTAGTATTTAACCGAAGATTAAAAACCTCATTTGATGCTCTACGAGCAACCAACTACCTTGCAACTAGTGAATTTGTAGGGGCAGTTAGACAAGGTTTGGATTACCTTGTACAAAACGAAATGCTAAGTAAGAAGGGGCCAAAAAGAATTTTGGAGCTCTTGAACAACTTAGATTTGTAGAATTGGTGAACACTATGGAAAAAGAAGGCAATATCGCAATAATTGGTGGCGTTCCTGGAGTTGGGAAAACCACAGTTATTAATGAAGCACTTGAATTAGCAAAAAAAGAAAATTTTGAGATTACTACTATAGTTTATGGTTCTGTTATGATGGAAATAGCAAAAGAAGATTTTAATGTTGATCACAGAGATCAATTAAGAATTCTGCCAGCTGAATCACAAAAAGAAATCCAAAGAAGAGCAGCTTTTCGAATAGGTGAACGAGCCAGAGGAAAAGTAGTATTAGTTGATACTCATTATACCATAAAAACCGGAGAAGGAACTTTCCTACAAGGAATTCCTCAATGGGTTTCGGATAGTCTTAATCCAAAATTATTAGTTATCATTGAAACTTATCCCAAAGAAATTATCCAAAGACGAGAAAGTGATTCTTCAAGAAAACGTGATGAAGATACTGCTGATGTCTTGTTTGAGCATCAACTCATCAATAAAACCGTTGCTTCAACTATCTGTCAAAAAACAGGTGCCCTGCTCTCTGTCATAAAAAATGGTCACAGTAAAGCTGCTGAAGCAGGAAAAGAATTGCTTTTACAACTTATGACTTTGAGACAAGATTAATACCATTATTACCTTTTCCTCATCTATTTTCTACAATCTTGTACTCCTTTTTCTTCTGTTCTTTTAATAGAAAGACCTAACATTTAAAAGGTAAATTATATTATATGACCATAAAATAATGAAAACTAAAGGATAAACAGGTTGTAATTATAATGGCAGGAATTTGGTTAATAGGTGCTTATGGTGCGGTGTCAACCACAACTATGACTGGTTTGGCAGCAATAAAAGTAGGAGCAGCACCACGAGTACAAGCAGGAATAGTCACAGAAGATCCAGAATGTGATCCCATTAGAAGTAAATTTCCATTAGAGGAAATAGCATTAGGTGGACATGAAGTTAGATTTCTAGATCGAAATGCATTCCAAGCTTCTGAAAAGATCTGGGAGGAAAATGTTCATTTTAAAAGATCGTTTCTTGATGCCGGAAAGAATGAATTGTCTAAAATAAAAGCTAAAAAAGGAACTGCTATTAATTGTGGTCCAGGTGTAACTGCTTTAGGTGAACTTGAAACCTTAGAAGGTGAAGGTTTGACTCTTTCTGAAATAGTTGGACGTTTAATGAAGGATTATGAGTCGTTCAAAAACAAAAATGGTGAAGTATGTGTTATTAATGCTGCATCCACTGAACCTCACATTCCACTCACAGAAGAGCATCAATCATTAGATGCTTTTGAAGGATTGATCGATGAAAACAAAACTGAAAAAGTAACTGCAAGTATGCTTTACGCTTATGCATCCTTCAAACAAAAAATTCCCTACGGAAACTTTACTCCTTCACATGGTGCAACTGTTCCAGCAATCAGGGAATTAGCAGTTAAGCAGCAGATGCCTTATATGGGTGATGATGGAAAAACTGGCGAGACTCTTATGAAAACTACTTTAGCTCCCATGTTTAAGATGAGAAGCCTTAAGATACTTGGTTGGGCTGGATTTAATATTCTTGGTGATGATGATGGGGTCACTTTGAGTAAAGACGCAAATAAGGAAAGTAAAATTGAAAGTAAAGATAAAGCAATTAGTAGTAGCATTGGTTATTCACCATTTTCAATAACTGAAATCAAGTACTTCCCACCACTAGCTGATCACAAAGTAGCCTGGGACTATATATCATATCGAGGTTTCTTAGGAACTAAGATGGCTTTGCAATTTACTTGGCATGGAATTGATTCTATCTTAGCCGCACCAGTAGCAATAGATATCGCTCGCAGTTTAATGTTTGCAAAATCAAGAGGTGAATTCGGAGCAATTCATGAGTTAGCTTTCTTCTTTAAACATCCAATAGATGATATCATTGGAAACACCTTCCTACAATATGAGCTCTATATGAACTGGATCAAAGAAGGAAAGAAAGTTCCGCTTAAAGACATGCAAGCAAAGATTGTAAAATAAAAGTCAATGAGTAAGGGATAATCCCTTATGGACTTTCTTTTTTTAGATGAAAAACACAAAAGGAACATCATGAAAAAAAAGAGTCTTGTAGGGTTGATATATGTGACTGAAACAAGTGGCTCAGAAAAGGAAGAAATCAAAGATTTGCATCAAATAGAAATGATGCTTAAATCAAATGTAAGTGCAAAAAGAGTTCAAGCAATTCATTTACTACGGCAAAATGATTTCCCAGAATCAATTGATCTTTTACAAAATATCGTTTTAACTGATTCTCAAGTTCCAATTCAAGAATTAGCTTTAATTTCCTTAGTTGTAACTAACCCACAAAATCTCATGCAATTACTAAAGAAACTATATAATGATTCATCAGAGAAGAAAGAAATTCGCGCTCGCGTAGTTTGGGCTCTCAGTCAGATCAAAACTGAAGAAGCATTTGAGCTTCTAAAAGAAGCCTTGGATGATAAAACTGAAGAAGTACTCTATTGGGCTATAGTTGGTTCGATTTCTTTTGAAAGTTTTCCCGAAGTTTTGTCAAAGATAAGAAAGCTCTTAGCTGATAGTCGTCAATCTTTTATTCGTCAGACTGCTGCTTGGGCATTAGGATCAATTCGTGATTCCGATGCGAAAGAATTATTCGAGAAACAATTATTGCATGATCCTCATCCTTCTGTCAAGCTTTTGTGTGCATTAGCTCTAAGTAGATTAGATAATTTCACCTCAGTACCAACATTAAGTGAAGCTCTTCAAAAAGATGCTAATGAAATGACTCGAAGAGAAATTGCATATGCACTTGGGTCAATTTTAGCTTATCAAAAAATCAAATCTCAGAATTTGGAGAACCTCTTAGTAAGAGATTCTATAACAACTGCGGTTCGTTCCCTCTCAAAAACACTCTTGAGAGATCAATCTTATATTGTCCGTAGATCTTGTGCTGAAGCATTGGGAAAAATTCGGGATAAATCTGCTGTAAAACATCTCATCAATGCAATGACTATGGACACAAATCAATTCGTTCGAAGTGAAATTGCTCGTGCTCTAGGTATAATGGGAGATTCCAGTGCAATTGAAATCCTAACTAAAGCATCACGAAGTCAATATCGAAAAATAGTTGAATCAGCAAAGAAAGCTCTTCAACAAATACGAGAAAGTAGTGAATGAGTTTCAAACGTTCATTTTATTTTGAATTTTAAATTAAATCAAAACAATTTTAATAGATGGGATAATTGGTAAGTAGAAGCAAGAATCTTGAGTGATTAAGTAGATGCATCCAATTCTAAGAGTATTTAGTTTTATGAAAAGAAAAACTTGGTTTGCCCTGATTGTAGTTATTTTCTCTGCTATTCTTGATTCTGGTTTTACTCTATTTACTCCTTGGATTATTAAGATTTTAATCAATGATGTCTTTTATGGAAAGAATTATGATCAAATGATTTTATGGTTACCCATTTATGTTGGTGTAGGTTTATGTGCAGCAATTTTTCGTTTTCTTCAACGATATATTAATGAGTACGTCTCGCAATCTCTTATCTTTGATTTGCGAAATCAGTTGTACACAAAAATCCAGAAACAATCAATTGATTTCTTTGATCGAATTGAAACTGGCCAATTAATCTCTCGAGGAACAAGTGATGTTGAAGCAATTAGACGATTGCTTAGTATAGGTATGCGTATTTTCTTGCGTGCAATCATGCTGTATTTTGGAATTTTCATCTCGATTGGTCGAATGGATTGGCAGCTTCTCTTAATTGTTATTGGTATTGCTCCTGTGATGTTTGTAATCATGTTTTCTTATGCGAAACGAGCAAGACCTCTCATGAGGGAAATTCAGAATAAATTCGGAGATATGAATTCAGTTCTAGCAGAAAATGTTTATGGTGCTCAAGTTGTTAGAGCTTTCGCTGCAGAAGATTTTGAAGTTAGAAAATTTGAAGATGAAAACCAATTATATCTTGATTTGAATATGAGGATGGCTCGGTTACGGGCTTTTCTAACAACTATCTTTCCATTTGTACTTGGTCTTGGTTCTTTTTTCCTTCTGTATTTTGGAGGAAAAAGTGTTATCACTGGAAACCTCCTTGTTGGTGATTTAATTGCAATTAATAGTTTCTTGATCTTAATGCAGATGCCTACTCGATTCCTCTCATTTGCAATTCTCCATTTTCAAGAGGGAACAGCTTCACTCAACAGAATATTTGAGATTACAGACATGGAGAAGAAGATACAAGAAAAATCTGATGCTATTGAAATGCCTAAAATAGCTGGCTTAATATCTTTTGAAGGAGTAACTTTTGCTTATGTAGAAGATAATCCTCCTGTTCTCAAGAATATTAATTTAGAAATCCCCGCAGGGGAAACTGTCGCGTTTCTTGGAACAACAGGGTCCGGTAAAAGTACAATTGTAAGTTTAGTTCCAAGATTTTATGATCCTCAGGAAGGTTCTGTGAAAATTGATGGAATTAATATTAAGGATGTAAAAATTGATTCTTTGCGACAGCAAATTGCTATCGTTCAACAAGAAGCTTTTCTTTTTGCTCGGACAGTTAAAGAGAATATTGCTTTTGGGAAACCAGATGCTACAGACGAAGAAATCATCCGAGTAGCCAAAATCGCTCAAGCTGATGAGTTTATAACCACATTTCCAGATGGTTATGATACCGTTGTAGGCGAACGAGGAGTTACACTTTCCGGTGGACAAAAACAAAGGCTTACAATTGCTCGAGCATTACTGCTAAATAATCCTCTCTTAATAATGGATGATTCTTCGAGTGCTCTTGATTTTGAGACGGAACATCAATTCCAAAATGCAATTGATGAATTGATTAAAAACAGAACTACTTTGGTAATCACTCAAAGATTGTCAACGATTAAATATGCAACTTTAATCATAGTTATGGATAAAGGGGAAATTGTTGAACAAGGCACTCATGAAAAATTACTTGAGAAAGGTGGATTATACAGACATTTGTATGAAACTCAACTATTGGAACAAGAATATCTCACAATAAATGAGATGTCTCAAATCTCTAGTGAAGAAGCCACATCTGTCATCAAAGAAAGTACTGGAGGTAAAAAATAATGGGTTGGAGAAGAAGCGGTCACTTTGGCTCTTTAATAGAAGATGAAGAAAAGAAAGAAAGACCAAAAATTGCCTCAGACTGGGTCTTAGCAAAATGGATTTTGAAATACCTCTTTAGAGATTTCAAAGTATTAGCTATTGCGGCTCTTTTCTTAGTTACAATTGGTTCTGTCCTTGCCTTAGCCTCTCCAAAAATAATTCAATGGTTAATAGATGGTGTTTTTGACAAAAACATCTTAACCAATGAGGAAAAGTTTCTCCATTTACTTTACTTAACCTTAATGCTTTTAGCTGTTGCATTAATTACTGCAGTAATACAGATTTTTAGAACAATTCTCTTGTATAAAATTGGATATAACACTGTGAAGAAAATTAGAACAGATACATTTACTCACTTGCAAAGTTTGTCTCTCAAATATTTTGATACTCAGGAATCTGGGAGATTAATTTCAAAAGTAACAAATGATTGTGATAAAATCAATGAGCTTATGAGTGGTGGAATTATTACTTCTCTCATTGATTTCTTAACTTTGATTGGAATTTCAATTATGTTGCTTGTTATGAATTGGCAATTAGCTCTTTGGTGCTTTTTATTCACTATCCCTACTACTCTTCTCATTAGTTTCTTCTTTAGAAGACGTGCTCGAAAAGCATATAGAAAGACAAGAAAAACAATCGCAAATGTGACAGCTAATCTCTCAGAAAGCATCTCAGGTGTTAGAGTATCAAAATCCTTCACACGTGAAACAAGGAATATACAGGAATTTCGTACTGTTAATGAAGAGAACAGAGTGGCAAATATGAAAGCAGTTGCTGTTTTTGCTACAACATTCCCATTATTTAATTTCATGGCATCAGCTGTAGTTGGATTTGTATATCTCTACAGTGGGACAACATTGATTTTTGGCTCAACAGCCATATTCAAAGCTATAACCATTGGTACTGCAATTGCCTTCACTCAGTATATTGGCAACTTTTTCAGACCTATTCTAAATCTTACAATGTTCTACAACACTTTCCAATCAACCATGGCAGCAACAGAAAGGGTTTACGAGTTAAATCATACAACATCTGATGTTGTAGAAAAAGAGGATGCTTTTGTGTTACCAGAAATAAAAGGGCATGTCTCTTTTGAAAAAGTTGATTTCGCCTATAAGGAAAATGAACCTGTACTGAAGAAATTTAGTTTGGAGGTAAAACCAGGGGAAACTATTGCTATAGTTGGTCCAACGGGTTCAGGAAAAACGACGATTATTAATTTATTATCTAGGTTTTATGAGATACAAAATGGAACAATCCAAATTGATGGTCATAATATTCAAGATGTTACCTTAGACTCTATACATAGTCAAATGGGAATTGTGCTTCAGGATCCTTATTTATTCTCTGGAACTATTGCTGAAAATATAATTTTCAATCAAAAAGAAGTTCCATTTGCTGAGATACAAGTTGCAGCTGAATCTGTTAATGCTCATGAATTTATTGAACGGATGCCTAAAGGTTATGATACTGAAGTGGGTGAACGAGGAAGCAAATTATCAGTAGGTCAGAGACAATTGATTTCATTTGCTCGAGCATTATTACCTAATCCAAAAATCTTGGTTCTCGATGAAGCAACCTCTTCTGTTGATCCATATACTGAAATTCTGATTAAACAAGCTCTAAACAAACTTCTTTATGGTCGAACCTCTTTCATTATTGCTCATAGATTATCAACAGTTAGAACTGCAGACAGGATTATAGTCATTAAGGATGGCGAAATTATCGAAGAAGGGTCTAATGATGTTCTTCTCGCTAAGAAAGGAGAATATTATCGCTTATACCAATTACAATTCAAGGATCAAGAAAACGGATCTAATAATAACAACTTGTAAGTTTAAATTAACTTGATATAGCGAAAATTTAAATCTAAATTCTCTGGTGAATATAAATGGAAGAAGAAAAAAATCGTACATTGAAAGAACTTCTACCACCTGTGAATTTGTTACCTTTACTATTTTCATATACTATAGATCACATAGCTGTTTCATCTTATTGGATATTTTTCGGTATTTTTCTTAGTGAAGAAATTTCTGATTCATATCTAGATGTCGCAGTTATTCTAGCAATCCCAGCTATAATATCTGTTTTTGGAACTACAGTACTTAGTTCCTTTTCAGATAAAACTGGTCGTCGAAAACTATTGATATTTGTCGCAAAAATCGCATTAATGATGCAGTATGTCTTGTTATTGCTTTTTGGGACAAAAGTCTGGAATATATTGCTAATTCTTACACTCTTTGGTATTTTCGCTCAAATCTATTATACTCAAGTTAGTGCACTTATTACTATTATTTGTCCACCAGATAAAAAAGGACAAGTCTCAAGTTATCTAATATTTTTCGCCAGCTTAGGATGGATGATTGGTAGTAGTTTATCAGATATAATTTATGATTGGCAGGGAATTACTGGTAGTCTTGGATTTGCTGCTGGTTTTGCTCTAGTTGCAGGTCTAATAGCAATGCTTTCAACTTCGAAACCTTATAGTAAACAAGTTGAAGTAGATCATGCTGAAATTACTCATGAAAAGGAAATTAAGACATGGGTTTTGGATCATAAACCTCGGATAGTTGAACCTATAAAATCCACAGAGAAATACGCATCATACTTTGAGATTTTCAAAAGACGGAAAATACTAGTTCTTTTATTAACGCTAGCTATTTTGGATTTCGGATTTGGTCCATTTAATGTTATAAGTTCTGTTTATATGAAGAATGTTTATTTGACGCATTTCGGTGATGAGATCTTGGCAAATACCTTAATAGCCAAATCAAACACAATAGCAACAGTTCTTGGTATGGTTATATTATTTACCAGTGGTTCAATCCTGGATAGAACAGGACGTAAACCAATCATTATCTTTTCGATTCTTTGTTATCCAATTCTGTATACGTTTATGTTCTTCTTTTCGAGTCATCCTTGGGCATTGTTTGCAATATATTTGTATCCTCTTTATGCATTGAAAGCTCCTACAGCAAATACAATTATGGCAGATTTGACTTCAGATAATGAACGAGGAAGAGGTATAAGTTTAGTTCAAATAGAACAAATTGTCTTTGGGAACTTAGGTGCAATATTAGGTTGTTATATTGCTGATATCTTTCCAGGCGATTTAATTCCACGATTTGTTCCAGAGGGTATATATATAATTCCAATATTCCCGATGGTACTTGGTCTTGTAGCACTATTATTATCGATATTTCTAATAAAAGAATCAAATCCAAAAGTACTTGCTAAAATTGCTGGAATAGAAAAAATGAGTGTCGGCCCTAAATAATTAAGAGCCAATTGCACTTTCAACTACTTCTTCACAGGAAATTTCGCGAAGTATTTCTTTGATAATATCAGGTGGGATACGCATTTCATTTGCAACTTGCATTGGATCAAAAATCGCTGCTTTCTTTCGCTCGCGATTCAAGATGAGGGAAATTTCAGCTTTCAACCTATCTGAGGAATAGAACGTTTTTTGATCATTATCAAGAATTCCCATATAGAGTGATGATAAGAATTCTCTTCGGACAATTGAAACAGAATCATTATGCTGAATACTAAATTCTTTTGTGATTGCTTCTAAATCAATTCTACCCCAAAGTTGGTATTCAGAGTAGAAGTACGAACGAATAGCTTGGATTTTATTTAATGATATGAAGACATCTTTGTTAATTGGTTGTCCTTCGATTTTTCTAGCAATGATTAGACTTTCAAGTAAATAATCTGAGAGTGGTAGTGATCTATCTGTTGATGAGAAGAGTGTTCGGTCGAATGTTCCTTTCTGTGACAGATCATATATTATTCTGTTTTTAGTAGAGCTCATTATTTTCCTAAGCCTACCATGCGAAATGAAAGGAAGAGAAGCTATCAAGTCCCACGCAGCACCAACCTTTGATGAATTTACTAACTTTAGGGTTCTAGCAATTGTCTTTGTGAACTTAGATTTCTTTAATTCAGCAAGCTCCATAATTCGTATGAAAATTGTTTCAAGCGAATCCATGTCACAACCTGCCATTCTATTTACAGCAGTTTTTGTTAATAATTCAATAACAACTGTCTCAACATTCTTTCTTGTTTTCATTAATCGTAAGAATTTTAAAATTGCATTATCGTAAGCATTTGCTGCATCTTTGTTTGCTCCGATATCTTCGAAAATTTTTCCAGCTAATGCGATGAATTTTGTAGAAAGGTGTACTGGAATACGTGGTTGATCTATAAACGCAATACCTCTATTGAAGCATTTATTAGCAATTTCGTGTGCTTTCTGGAAATTTCTTACTCTTACTGCAGAATCTGATGCAATTTTATAGCATTTATATGCAATATTTACATCTGCATCCCATTCTCGTGTTTGAAAGATTCGATTAATTAATCGATTTGAGCTTTCATCATCGTTTGCTTTATCAAAAGCTTCCACAGCTATTTCATAAAAGGTCATGGATTCAGGGATTTTTGTTTCTGTGACTAATCTGTCTCCTGCACTCAATGCAAAAAGCCCTATGTTTTTCAATTCTGTTGCCATAGATAATTTTTCATTGAGTTTCAAAGAGCTATCTAAGAAACTTATTGAATCACTATATTTCTTCTTCTCAAATTGTGCTTGAGCTGTTTTGAAGGAGGTTTCTGCAACTTCATTTGCTACATCAGAATTTCTTAAATCAATTAAAAGCAGAGCAGTGTGTTTCAAACGATAAGCTGCATCTTTATTCGCTCTTCTAAAAAGCTTCTGGAAGTCCCTTTGGTTATCAGTCAATTCCCTCTCAATAGCAGTTTGATTCTTTGATAATGTCAGAACTCGCATACATAATTCTACAATTTTCTTTCCTAGCGCATAATTATTATCATCTTTGCTTTCTTTTTCACCGAAAGAAATGATTGATTTTATGTAATCCGAAATAACTTTGTAATCCACTTCTGCTCTATTTGAGTGTGGGACTTCAAATGCTTCAAGTCCTTCTATTATGTCTTCCAAAGTAGTTTGGGTAGTTCTTGCATTATTTGTTGATAGTTGCTTGGCAAAATCTAGTAATGCTAGAACAACTGTTGTCATTAATGAGTCATTCTGTGTTTGAACCGCAATATCACGACTAGTTAATAATGCATCATATCCTCTCACAGATTGCATATTAATAATCAAATCTTTAGATCCTAGCTTGAGAAATTCCTTCCCAACTTTTTCTATTGCATCCATATTTTGAACTTCTTGAAACATCTGGTAACAATAGCCTAGCAATTTGTATCTAATATCTAGGTCTGATTCTTGATCTAGAATTAATAATTGTTCAAAAGATTCACTGCCAATTAACGATAATAATTGCTGGCTTTCCGCATCTCTTGCTAATCTAATTGCAAAATCTAAGAAATAGAATCCTAATTGTGGTTTATTTAACATTATATCTGCATTCGCTCTCTTAGTTAAAATTGATATTAGTTGATTGATTTTTTCTTCTTGTTTTGTTGCTTTAAAGAACTGCATAGCATCTCGAGTTATTTTACCAATCATATTCCATTCGACATCTAGTGTTATTTTTATTCCTACTATGTAGGTTTCTGAAACATATGGTAGAAGCGCTCTTTTCGAGATATCGTGATTTCCCACAATCTCCAAAACCTTGGCACCTGCAATTGAATTCTTCTTACTAATTATATCGATAGCAAGTTTCAATGACAAATCAATAATCCTCTTAATTTCCTCTGGGTCTGGACTGCTATTCGCTAGATCTAAAGCTCTATTCAAGAAGAAAATTCCAATAGATGATTTTCTATTTGGTAAGAATTGGTTTGCAGCAGAAAGGTAAATACTAACAATTATTGCGAGAAGATCAAATCTGGAAATTTTCTCAACTAGTAATCTACCTTTCTCTAGAATATGAACGGCTTTAGTTAATTCATTTCCTTCCAAAAATCTTCTTGCTGATTCAAGAATTTGTTTTGTTGTCCCTACAGCACGCTCAATATTTTTATCTTTAAGATAAAGCTCAACTGCTTTTTGTGCATTCTTGACAGCTTCATTTGCCTTACCTACACTTAGATGATTTCCAATAACTGTAGATGAAGTCTCTCCTGCTTTTGTATAAGCACCTGCTTTTTCAAAAATTGTTACAGCTAGTTCATAAATATCATTTGCTTTTTCCAAGTCACTCTGAGCTAATTCAACAGCTTTAGCAAGTGTAATATCGCCAAGTTCATTACAACCAGCCATATTTTTAGTTTGCAATTCAATCTCAATTGCTTTATCTATAGCTAATCTCCCGCTTTTTTGATGCCCTAATTCAACTAAAATGAAACCTGAAATTAGATAGATTTTAGCTGCTTCATGTGAACCTAAAATTTCATTAGCAATGTTGGCAGCATAATCGATCAATTCTATACCGTTTACCTCGTCTCCTTTCTCAATGAATCTATGACTCATTGATAAACAGAGATTTTTTGCATGTTCATGGTTTTCAGATTTCCGATAATACTCAATTGCAGTTTGAATAAAGCTCTTGGAGAGCTCCAATTCATTTTTATCATATAATTCACCAGCAATATTAGCTATTATATTTCCTTGTTCTAACATTCGCTCATTATTCTCTTCCAAGATTGGAAGTATTTGCGTAAACGCATTATTCATGGAATTATACATTCCAGCAGCTCGCAAACTTTCGATTCGCATACCATTGATTTCTAAAGCAAATTCTAGACTTGTTGAAACACTGTAGTTTGCAACTTCTTCCCATAATTGCTCACCTTCCATAATTTTACCATTAGCAATTACATCTTGAGCATTTCCAACTAATTTGTGAATTGCTTTTTTCTGTTCATCTATATTCCCAGTTTTTTGATGTACTGTAACAATTTGTCCGGTAACTATGGAAGCATTCTGGTAATCCTTCATATCAAATAAGAGATCAGCAATTTCCTCTAAAATTTTTGCAGCTTGTTCGAATTCATTAGCAACCATTAAAGTGTCTGAAGCAAGCAGAACTAGTTTTACTCCCTCAACAATTCTATTTTGTTTCAAAAGCGAATTGCAGGATTTCATATATACTTCAGAAGCTTTTATTGGTTGACTGAGTCGAAGATAGATGCCTGTAGACAAGTCAGCAATATGCAATCCAAGTTCAGTTTCTTCTTCCAATATGAAACTTGTAGCATAATTGGAAAGTTCCTCAGCAACACTCGGTGATTTCACTTTCTCATCTTGTTGCTCAAGTAAATTGACAGCTTGTAGAAATAGGTTGTATGTTGTTTGATGATCTTTGATTGAAGCAAAAGCTCTTGCTTCGAATAGGTAGACATCAATTGTTGTTTCAATAAGCTGTGATTCTTGAGCAATAGTAGAAGCTATTTCAAAACAGCTTAATGCATATTCTCTATTTCCGTCAGGGTTATTAATTAGTGATTTAGCTCCAATTTCAGCAGTTTTCAAAATGGAATTTGCTAGTTTCTCAGGGAGATTTGCTTGTTGATATGATTTGTTTGATAACTGTATTTGCCTTAATGCATTTACCCAATTTTCACGGCGAATATTGACATCAGCTAAAGCTTGAAATGCATCACCTGATCTTTCTGAATCGTTTGTTTTGATGAAGATCTGTGCTCCTGTCTCGATTAGTTCCTCACCAAAGATGTAATTACCTTTCTCAATGAATAATTTTCCTTGAGCAAGTGCTGCTTCTCCAGCTTCCGTCAGCATTCCAATTTGATTTAATATTGTAATACCGTTTCTAATGAATTCGGAAGCCTCATCAAACATTTCTTTTTGATCTCTCAAAATTCCTCCTTGAACGATGATTAATCTTCCTAGTTTTGCTAGATAGTCCTTCTCACCCTCAAGATTGTTTCTCGCAAAATCATGGAATTCCCTAACAGCATATAAATCGCCTAAATCAAGGAAAACGGTAGTTGAATCATGAAGAATTTGATCTTGTGTTTCCAGATTTACTAGTGAACTAAATTCCATAGCAGTAATAAACAAGTGTTTAGCATGAATAGTTTCATTATTACTGAGAGCTCGTTTCGCTTTATCTGCACAATAAAATGCTATCTGTATAACAGGTTCATTTGAACCCAAACTTAAGTAAGATCCAACCGCTTTTCTTAATAGTTCAATTCCGTCTTCAATGAAATTATAATCTACGAGAATTTTTGCTCCAAAGGAAACTTTTTGTGCGAAAATATCTGGGTTATTTTCACCTGTAATTATTTTAGTTAATTGAACTAACAGATCCTTAGCCAAATCATTTTGATTATTATCGAATAAAAGCTGACTATGTTCTATTAATAGGTTGGTTGCATCAAGACTTTCGCCAAGTAATGCTAAAGTATTGATACCTGTTTCAATGAAACTTTTTCCTAAAGTAAAATTCTGATCAGAGATTATTAATTGCTTCCCTGTTGAAAGCAATTTATTAACAATATTCTTGTTTTCTTCTGGATAGTTTTTCCCCAGCACCCTTGTTGCATAAGCCAAATATTCAAGAGCAAGTTCAGGAAAACCAGTGAAAATTGCATGATCAGTAAATTCAAGAACAATGGTTGTTTCTGATATTGGATCCTTTTGTTGCGCACACTGAGCAGCGCCATTGAAAAGTTGTTTTGCTAAATTCACATTCTTTTCATTTAGCTTGTTTTTTGCTGCAATCACTAAGGGTGTAATTGCTCCAAGTATTTCTTCCTCAGCTTTTGCGCTTTTATATAATTTCGATGCTTCAATCATACGGAAAATTGATGCTTCATATTGTTCTAACCCTAATAATGATTCTCCGAAAGCTTTGTGCGATTTTGCAGCTCCTACTACATCACCAGCTTTTATTAGGTTCTCAACAGCTTTTATTGAGAGATTTTCTGCTTCTTTTATCTGATTTGCTTTACTTAATGCCACAGAAATTTGACTTAAGTTAGTACCTAATTGATCAAATGCTTGGACTCCCTCTAATATTTCTTGTCCACTTTCAGTGTATTTTGTAGCTATCTCAATTTTTTTATTTGCAATTAATTCAACCGCTTTAGCAAAAATCTCATCTACAATAGCGGTAAACTTCTCGAGTAGTTTTCCAAAGAGATATGCTTTAGTAGAATTCTTGTAATCTTCTAATGCAATTTCAATTCTTCCTCTCAAAAACATGTTTTGAGCTTTTACTTGATAAAATGCTCCTATGTATTCCAAATCTATCTTTTCTATTTGGTGAATGCTTGCAAAATAATTCATACCAGTTGCAAACATTCCTTTCATACCCAAAAGAGCATAAGCATTCTTAACAATTCCATCAGCTAGTTTTAATGCTGAATCTTTTTGACCAATTTCAACAAGTAATTGTAATGCTTTATTATAGACCTCGAGAGCTGCGTCATATTTTTTCTTCGCATAAATTAATTGTGCATACTCAGAAAGAATTAGCGCAATTTCAGCAATTGTCTCAGTTAGACCAATATCTCTGCCTTTTTCAATTCCAAGATCTAATAGTTCTCCACCTGGATCTGTTTCATTTAATTTTTCTTTTATGGCTTTCAATAATTTCTTTGAACCCTTCCCAACGAGAATTTCTTGTGCTTGTGTAATTACAATCTTTATTGCATCTGCTGCTTTCCCTAACAATCTCTCAGCTTTACAGTATTCAATCAATCCATCAAAAATAAGAAGTCCTTCTTCCAAAAAACCTTCCTCTAAAAGAAGTGTAAAAGCTTCGATTTCACCCTGAACTTTCTCTTCTTTCTTATTAATTTCTAGTAATGTTTCAGATGCTTCTTTAAGGTAATTGTTTCCTAATTTCCTATCTTCATCTTTTTTACTTGCGAGAATTAATAAAGCAATTTTTTGCAGATACTTCCCCTTTTCTGTTTGTGCTTCTTCAACATCTTTCTGAATTGCTTTTGCAGTAATTACCTTTTTATCAACAAAATCAAGTAATAAATTATATCTCTTCTTTTTTTCTGCTTCTTCAATTAACTGATTTAATGGTTTTATTGCTTTCAAAAGGACTATCTTTTTTTCTGCTTCAGAAGTAATACTTTCAAAAATAAATATGATTTCTACTAATAATGATGGAATATCTTCTTTCTCTGCATTCTCAATAGCTTTTAGTAGGGGTTCTTTAGCACTTTCTGGTTTACCAGAATCAATGAATTCATTTGCAGCTTTAAGAAAAGTCTCCGCTGCATTTTTCCATTTGCTTTTTTCTTCTAATGCTATTGCTTTTTCCAATAATTGGGACATAATAACTTGCCTCTTAAATTCTTTAAACACGTACAATATTAAATATTTGGAAATATGAACTTGCTAAATATTCGCACTTAGACAATATGAATAGGAAAAAACAACTCATAAGTTTTTAGTAGTAGGTATGTTTGTAGAATTCTACTAGAAAGTATCATCAGGGGGTGGTGGTAAGGGAATTAACATACCATTTTCTAGATATTTTATTAATACAATTAATGCTTCTTCTTTCGAAAGATTGATTTCAGGATTTTGATAGGCTACATCTATCAATTCTGTAACATAAAATACTTCATCCTCTGTTTTTGTCAAAAATTCAGTGTAAGTTTTAGCTAATTTCTTTTCGTTTTGAGTAATTGCTGTTAACCTCATTCTTTTGACGTCTGGTTTCAATGGATAAAGATATTCGAGTCTCAAATGCTTTTCAAGCAAGTCTGTTGCACCAGTAAATGTAGAAATAAACCCTGTGAAATTCAAAAGATCTTTCTTATAATTAGCTTCGAATTCATTCATGAAGAATTTTATTCGTTTCTTTAATAGAGCTCCTAACTTTTCAGTAACTAATAAAGCTGTTTTAGAATGTTCTCCTTCGTAGATTATAATCCAAAAACCTTCACGACCAATCTCACTGAAAACACCAATACGTTTTTCTGTTTCTCCGGACATTTCTTCAGTAAATGTACCAACTGCACTCAAGAATCCACTTGTTAAAGAAACATCAATATCCTTGCCAAAACCTTGACTGAATAAGGGAACACCAGATTGTGAATGAATAAGTATAACATGTCTGATTTTCAAAATATCATTGAAAAATTCTGCCCCTGCTTCAGGATCAGCTTCCAAATCTAATGGTAGAAAGTAATTAGCTTCTGGTTCGACCTCTGCAGGTTGTTCTTTATCTTCTTGCCATTCAATTTCTTTACTTTCACCCATGCCTGCAAGGGAGCTTTCCACTTTTGATTTTACTTTGTCAATTCCTTGTTGTGTTTGGGTTTGACCATCAGTTTGAGCAGCATAAGGTGGATATGGTTCATAAGGTGAACCAATAGAATACGGACTACCATGAGTTTGAGCATCAATTTGTGGTTTTCTAGTAGCTGATTCTTGCTTGCTTACGGGAGCAACATATTGACGACAACTATAGCAATACCAGCGTCTATACTGTTCTATGAATCGGACTTGTGATTGGCAATTGGGACAGAAATTATTTGTAACATCAGGTGAATGTGGGGCAGGTGGTTTTGTTCCAGCTGGTGCAACACTTTGATAGGGTAGTAATTCTGCATTTGGTTTTTCTCTTGTTTTATCTCTCATAAAACTAAATGCTACAATTCTTCTCTTATCAATTGAGAAAACCAAGTCATTTGAACTATTGCCATTTAAATCTCCAATGCGAAGATCGTTAATATTACTATAACCCTCATAGCTTTCCATGGTGTTTTTACGGAAGATATGAAATGAACCATTAGCAGTTCCAACAACTACTTCTAGTTGTCGATCATTATCAACATCACCCACAGCGCCACAAGTTATTGCTCCATCCAAATTATGAATAGACATTAATCTATTTCGTTTGAAGATGCTCAGTCTTCCAGAGTATTCTCCAATCATAACTTCTGAAATACCATCTCGGTCAATATCTCCACTAAAGCAAAAACTAGGTTCTGTTTCTACTCTGAATTCACCTATTAAATCAAATTTCTGTAATTGTGGCCTGAATTCAATTTCTTTGAACATACCATCTTTGGATCCCGCAATAAATCCTATTTGTCCATTTCCATTGAAATCTCCAGTTATTACATTGTTTACTGGTTGCTGGTAAACTTTACCTAATGAGAATCCTCTGATTTTATCCCAGCGATGTTTTTTCCCGGGGATTCTCTCAACCATAACTACTTCACCATTTGCACAACCAACAACTATCTCAGAAAGTTTATTTCCATTCATATCCCCAGGTGCTGCTCGAAGAACAGCAGAGGGCAGACGAATTCCATCCTTAATATCTTTACTAAAGAAAGGTTTGCCATTTCGAGAATTAATTCGAACAACACCTTTGATATCACCCGTTACTAACTCAAATCCTCTATCTAAACTTGTTTGAGCGACACACATTGTGTTGATTTTCTCATTAATTTTTACCCCATAGTTAGCCATATGCTTGGGGTGTATGATGCATACTTCTGTTCCTCCCTTTCCTAATCTAGCCGCCATTATTTCTGATATACCATCTATATTGAAATCATGAGTTAATAATGAATGGAAATTTTGTGTTACTTCCTCAAGAGTTTGTTGCAATGATACAAACGACCAATTAGTTAATTTCTCTCTCATACCGAGAAGCTTAGCTCTATTTCATTATTTTCTTTTTAGTTAATCTATAAATTCCTTTTGTTTCAGTACCTTTTCTACTAAATATCCTTAGTCTATGTTGGTTCTTTTTTTTAGAAAAAATATTAATTTACTATTCAATTCATAAATAATTAGAAACTTAATACTCAACAAGACAAATTGAAAGATTCAAAGGGAATTTATTCTCTAATATTAAGTTTTTAATCAGTAACTATTTTAAAAAACAACGAGAATCATTGATTAGAAATACTAGGAGTATATTGTAGTGTCAGCATTAATGGATGAAAGTTTGAAATCGGTTGTCTCACAGCGATTTACTAATATGATAGAGCCTGTTACATTGAAGGTCTTTTCTAATAAGAATCATTGCTTATTCTGTAATGAAATGATTTCTTTAGTGAATTCTGTTGCAGAATTATCTGATAAGATCAAAGTTGAGATTTGTGATTGTGAAGAAAATGATCTTAAAGCAAAGGAATATGGGATAGAAAGACATCCTGCAATATCGATTGATGGGGATAAGGACTATGGAATTAGATTCTATGGGGTTCCTGCAGGTAAAGAATTTACTACATTCATTGAATCAATTATGTTAGTTTCCGGCAGAAAACCAGTACTCACCTCGGAAGCAACAGAATTACTGTCTAAAGTGAACCACAAGGTAAATCTAAAAGTCTTTGTTACTTTAGAATGTCCCTACTGCCCAGCAATGGTTATTCGAGCTCACAAGTTAGCTTTAGCCAATGATTACATAACAGCGGAAATGATTGAGTCCTCGCAATTTGCTCAGCTAGCTGCAGATTTCGATATCTTTGGTGTGCCAAATACTATAATTAACAACGGCTTAGGAAGTGTGGAGGGTTTGGTAACAGAGGAAGTTTTGCTTCAACAAATACTTGCTGCTTTGGAAAGAACCGGAGAAAAAAGCCCTTTCACATAAATCGAATAATTGGTTGTAAAAAAAATTAATTTTACAACTACTCTTATCATTCCAAATCTTAGAAAATAAGCAATCTTTAATAAATTAGTTCACTTTTTTTTGCGATATCTTTTTCAAGAAGATGAAATTCAAACTATATTCGAGGTAAAAAAAATTGGTTAGCCAAGAAATAAAACCTAACATTTTTTATGTTGGAGCAAAGGATTATGATAGGCGACTCTTTGATGATTTGATACCTTTACCTGATGGAACAACCTATAATTCTTATCTTGTCATTGGTAGTAAGAAAACAGCTTTAATTGATGCTGTAGATGCAACAAAATTCTATGAACTAAAAGCGAATATTGCCAAAACTCCTGTCAAAACTATTGATTATCTTGTATCAAATCACTCTGAGCAGGATCATTCAGAAAGCTTAGTTAAACTCACTAAAATGTATCCTGATGCTAAAGTTGTTACTAATCCAAAAGGTAAAGAACATCTTATGGTTCATTTACATATTCCAGAAGAAAAATTCATTGTTAAAAAGGATGGAGAGACTCTTTCTCTAGGTGACAAGACACTTCAATTTATTGAAGCTCCTTGGGTTCATTGGCCTGAAACCATGTTCACCTTAGTTATAGAAGACAAGATTCTTTTTTCATGTGATCTTTTCGGAACCCATCTCGCACAATCAGAGACTTTTGTAACTGATGAAGCAAAAACCTATGAGTCTGCCAAAAGGTATTATGCTGAAATTATGATGCCTTTCAGGAAATTGATTGTTAAACATTGTAAGAAACTTGAAGATTATGATTTTGATATGATTGCTCCAAGTCATGGTCCGATTCATAAAAATCCTAAGCATATTATTAATGCTTACAAGGATTGGATTTCTGATAATGTGAAAAATGAAGTAATACTCCCTTATGTTTCAATGCATCACTCCGTTCGAGAAATGGTGGAGTATTTAACTGAAGCTCTTATTGAACGTGGTATTGTTGTTAAACCATTCAATTTAACAGCTACCGATTTAGGCGAATTAGCTATGGCTCTTGTCGATGCTGCAACAATAGTTGTCGGTGCACCAGCAGTTCTTACAGGTGCTCATCCAGTTGCAGCCTATGCTGTTTTCTTAACCAATGCTTTGCGACCAAAAGCTAAACATCTTACAATAATTGGTTCTTTTGGTTGGAAATGCCAGATGCTTGAACAACTTACAGGTATGCTTACTCGTCTAAAAGCTGAAATACTTGAGCCAGTTATTGTTCGAGGAAAAGTAACTGATGAAGGTAAAAAGAAACTAGATGCACTAGCAGATACTATTCAGAAAAAACATAAAGAATTAGGCATTTTAAGCTAGAATTTCAAAATTTTCAGAGAATTCTAGTTCCATTTTTCTTTTTTCATCGCTTTATAGATTTTCCACTTTATAATTTATAGAAAAATTATTAATAAGACTCTTATTTAAAATTCTTAATGGAGTTCTCGTTATGGCTAAAAAGTTAGAGATTTATAAATGCGAGATATGTGGCAATATAATTGAAGTTCTCCATGGTGGTCAAGGCCAACTTGTATGTTGTGGTCAACCAATGATTCTCCTTGAAGAGCAGACTGCTGATTGGAAAAATGAAAAACATGTTCCAGTAATCAAAGAGAAGAAAGACGACGAAGGCAATTTAAAAGGCATCAAAGTCGTTGTTGGTAGTACCCCTCACCCGATGGTAGATGATCACTATATTGAGTGGATCGAAGTTATCAAAGACGGCAAGGCTTATAGAAAGTTCTTGAAACCTGGGGATGATCCAAAAGCTAAATTCAAAATGAAAGCTGATGGAGTCATTGCTCGAGAATACTGTAATAAGCACGGCTTATGGAAAAACTAAACGAGTGGATACGATATGGGTAAATCAGTAAATGCTGGAGAATCACAAGCAAGAAACCGCTATACAATGTATTCCAAAATAGCTTTCAAAGAAGAATATGTACAAATTGCTGCATTATTTACTGAAACAGCAGATAATGAATATCAACATGCTAAACAATTCTTTAATTTCCTTGAAGGTGGCATGGTGGAATTCACAGCAGCTTATCCAACTGACATTGGTACTACAGAAGAGAATCTAAAATTCGCTGCAATGGGCGAAAACGAAGAGCATACAATACTTTATCCCGGATTTGCTAAGGTTGCTGAAGAAGAAGGTTTTCCAGAAGTTGCATTGAAATTCAAAAATATTGCTAAAGTTGAAGTTGAACATGAAAAGAGATACCTTGCACTTTTAGAGAGTATTAAAGAAGGTACAGTATTCAAAAAATCAAAGAAAATGCGATGGAAATGTCGCGTTTGTGGTTTTGTATACGAAGGTGAAGAACCACCAGAAATATGTCCAGTATGTGGACATGATCATCATTTCTACGAGCTCATTTGCGAAGAATACTAGACGTGAAGGAAATCTCTTTGTAGATTGCAGTTTTAATTCTACTGCAATACTTTTTTTCTTTTATTTCTCAGTCAATTTCTATTTTTTGCAAAGGCATATATATCGCTATACCATTATACTATTCATGAAATTATTTGTGGGAGAATAATGGCTGCTACAAAGATTAAATGCCCAAATTGTGGAAAGAAAATCGAGAATTGGCTAGTTTATTGTGAATTTTGTGGGCATCTACTTGATAAGAAAAAAGCTCCTAAAATCAGCACTCCTACTTCTAATTTAAAATCAAATGTTGCTGTTTCATCCTCAACTATTGATCCTGTTACAGGTGAGAAAAAACTCATTGTTAAAGTATCCGAACAAAAGAAACAAAAAGTGAAATGGTATACTCCTCCAAAACGAGAGCGTCCTGCTTATCATCCTCTTGAGTGGTTTTTCTGGATTGGTTGGGGTCTCTATGTTTTCTTTCGTTTTCTAGTGAAAGAAACAATTCGTTACTTTAAATGGTGTTGCTATTGGGGGCCATCAAAAGATTAGAAAATTCTGTTCATGTGAACAAGACTTTTTCTCTTTCAATTGATTTTCGTGCTAAGAAAACCATACCACCTAAGAGTAGTACTATTAATCCAAGAAATATTCCATCAACCCATCCAAATGATAGATCAACCATTGAAAGGAAGGAATGATAAATCCAGTAAAAGGGATTGATCTGGGCATAGAACATCGTTGTTCCAGGATCAAATGCAACGGTAAAATAGAATAGCAAACCAAGACCCATTACAACTGTAATTCCAACTCGTTCAGCAACAGTCTTTGAAAACATGGTGTCAACTGTCATTAAAGCTAGCATAGTTAAGACTAGTGCAATTACAATTCCTAATAGCAAAACTATTCCTTGTATTGAAATCAAATCTTGTATTGAAAGAGATAAGATTCCTTCAACGCCTACGCTTTCACCAGGATCACCAAGAACTTGTAAGCTAATCAAACCAGCAAAAGCAGAACCAGCAAAGTACGCTAAAATGCTGAGTAATGATGCTATGAATCCAACTATTAACTTTGAGAAAACTAAGTTAGACCTGTTCCTTGTAATAGACAGCATCGTTTCAAATGTTCCATCTTCTTTTTCCTTAGAAAATCCTATAGTTCGACCCATATTGCCAACAAGTGTCACAAGAATAAACATCGCGTAAGCAAATGGAGCTGCTAGTTTCATTGTATCTTGGGACCAGCCCGAATCTGAGTCTCCTGCTGGAGGTGTATAACTTATTTGTTCTAATCGTGGTAAATTTTCTTGAGTAACATTGTTCATAAATAGTATCGTCCCATCAACAACTTCCTGAATCTTTAGAACGATTTGATCAAAATACACACCTTGAATTGAAATTTCACTTGATGATTTCCGTGATTCAATTTTCGAGATTCCATCGAATGTTGTCTCTGTAAAATTAGCGGGGATGTAAATACTGTTCGTTGCATTTAATGCTTCTTCTCTTGTATCTACTATTTCAATTACTAAGTTAGATGTGTTTTCAGCAAAATATTGCATGTTGAATATAGCTGATTCTCCCAGATTTATTTCAAAGAGAGTCCCATTAACATGTTGTTCGATTGAACCTAAATCATCAGAACAAACTGTAATTACAGTATCAGCTGTCCCAAGAAATAAGGTGGGTAAGCTAACTATAAGAAACATCATGATGAATGGCACAAAGACAGTTATGAGAATTGTTTTCCAAGTAAAGACAAGTCTCAAATCTTTTCTTAATATTGCTCCAAACTGACTTTTCTTTTTCATTTGCCTTCCTCCAATACAGACTCCTTTAGAGTTTTTGCTGTGTTAAGTTGTCTTCCTATTTTGAAAGCAGAAATAATTGCTTCCTCAAAATCTGAATCTGGAGCATACGCTTGAATAACTTCTCCCTTTGTTCCCTCAAATACTAACTCTCCATCCTTCAAAATCCCTGTATGTGTTGCTAAATCTTCTAAATCAGAAGTAATGTGCGAGGACATAACTACTGTTCTTCCTTCTTTTTCTACCAAATCATGTATTATATCTCGAACCATCTTTGCTCGTGCAATATCAAGACCTGTGGTTGGTTCATCTAAAATTATTAAATCGCCACTTGAGATGATAGTTCTTACCAAACTAATAACTCGTTTTTCTCCTCCAGATAATTTCCCGAAATTGAGATCTAGTTTGTCTTCCATCTCTAATAATCTGAGAAGTTTCTCCATATTTATTGTTGCTTCAATTTTATCCACGCCTACAATGGAAGTAAACAAGAGAATATTATCTCGAGTTTTGAAATCCTTATAACCAGCACTTAATTGAGACAAGATGCCAATTTCTGATCTAACAAGTTCAGGATTACTAACAACATCGATACCTTGAACAAAAACTTCTCCGGAAGTAGGTTTGAGTATTCCAGTTAAAATTCTAATAGTTGTAGTTTTACCAGCACCATTTGGACCTAAGAGTGCATAAATACACCCTTTGGGAATATTTAATGAAACATTTTTCAGAATTTGTTTAGATCCAAAGTTTTTGCACAAATTCTTTGTTTCAATAATGAATTCATTTGACATTTCAATCACATATCATGGATTTTACGAATTAGGGTAAGTGAATAAATTTAATCCTACTTGATTTGAATAGAGAGATTGAGTATAAAAACAAGTTCAAATCTCTAAAAATTCTTTTGTATGGAAATTTCGTAATGTTATTTCTTCAAATAGAATTTATATCTTGGGGTTTTTTCAATTCCTCCTTCCCAGACAAATTCTAGTCTTCTTTCTATGATTTTTTTCTTTTCGAGCTTTTTCAAATAATCATAAATTATTGGACTGAAGGACAACCCATTAATTGGTGAGAGATCACTGAATTCCTCCTTTGTTAATCCAATCTTCTCACTGTTATTCATAATAAACACCCAAATACCCGCAACATCATTTTGTTGATTTTTTATTGCTTCAAGAACTATCTTTGTGAATTCATCCTTTTTGGGGGAAAAATCTGGGGGAGATCGATGATGTAGTAATTGTTCAACTGAAATATTGTTTCTCTCTAGAGTAATTAACACATTCTGTGGTGGTTCAAACTTGCAAGGGAGAAGTGTTTTCACAGCTTTAAATCCAACTTCAAATGAACTGAAAAAGGAACTGTGTTGAGAACAACTCAAATACAGTGGTTGCATCCAATTTGCTATGAAAATTTGGTTTGGATAATATTTATGTAGAACAACAAAGGCGAATTGTCCTTGGAAGTTTTCACAAGATTTCTTTATTGCTTCCTTAATATCATCCGTTTTGTGAAGATTTTCTTCTAGAAGAAACCCGAAAATTTCACTATCACAATAATCTACAACAATTTCTTTTGTTTCCTTATCATAGTATTCCGATTTTGATTTAAATTCATAACCCTTTGCTTCTAAATCATCTATGTACGGCTTATAATTTGTTATAGTGCCATTATGCATAGTTACGAATGTTTTATCGTTGTTCCAGAAAGGGTGTGCTTTATCTACAGTATTAGTTTCAGCATTTTTCACATTCTTTATTGCATACCTTGTATGACCAATCCCAATCTCTGGTTCTTCTTTTATTTGAAAGAGTTCCTTAAAATTCTTCATTGGTCCTACTGTTTTATACATTGTAATTCCTGCATCATTCATAGTTGCTAGCCCTGTTGCTTGGGCTCCAATAATTGGTTCTTGGACTTCTAGCGAATCAAGTATGATAGGTATGCAGTTTTTATTTCCGATATAACCAGCTAAATGACACATTTTTTTCCTCTATTTATGGTTTGATAATTATATGCCGATTTCAACCTTTTGGTGTTTAAGGAATTCCTGAAGATCCTCTCGAGTAGGTAAAGATGTCATTGCGCCTTTTTTCTGAACAACTAGAGCTCCTACAGCATTACCAATGATCCCTGCTTCCTGTATTGATTTCTCTTCTAACAAGCCAAAAATGAACCCAACATTAAATCCATCACCAGCGCCGGTTGTATCTAAAACTTGGACATCAAATGATGGAACTGCAAGAAAGAAATCTTCTCTTTTCTTAATGAGACATCCTTCCTTTCCTCTTTTAAGTGCAACAATATCAATAGGATACTTTTTCATGATTAAATCAACGGCTTCTTGCTCTTCAATATCTTCTCTTTGTAAAATGAATTTTAATTCTTCTAAAGAAGGATATAAGATATCTGTTTTTTTCAAAACCTTATCCATTATCTCCCTCAAAGTCTTGAGATTATCCCATAAATCTAAACGAAGATTCGGATCAAAACATGAGATCCCTCCTGCTTCTCGACATTTATCTATAGCAGAGATTGTTGCTGTTCTACTTGGCTCTTCAGTTAATGATACTGTTCCAAAGTGAATGTATTTAGCATTCGTTAAATATTCTAATTTTAATTCCTTCTCTGTTAACTGTAAATCTGCGGCATTTTTTCTATAAAATACAAAATCCCTTTCGGCATCTTCATCCAATGAAACGAAAGCAAGGGCTGTCCGTTCATTTTTCTGTGCTTTTATTACATTCTCAGTGTTAACTTTCTCATTTTTCAATACTTCAATGAGATATTCTCCAAATGGATCATTACCAACTTTACCAACAAAAGCTACATCTACTCCTAATCTTGCTAATCCAACTGCAAAATTTGCAGGAGCACCACCAGGACACTTTTGAAAACTTTTTACTTTATTTATAACCCCTACTTCCTCAGAGATAAAATCAATGAGCACTTCACCTATAGAAAGCACAACAGGAAAACCCACTTTAGATCACGGGTCAATTATTTGTTTTACTTTTGAAAAAGATTTTCCTCATAAAACTGTATTGAATTTCATTTCAATAAATTTAAAATTCGTAAAAGCTAACCTTATTAAGTAAAAATACCTTATGTAGATAAATCAAATATATAATTCGATTTTATCTCTAATACCCTTGGAGTAAATGAATCTTGAGTGAAATATTCCTAGACTGTGATTCCCCTTGTGTGAGTTGCCCGTTCAATAGAATTTTCAAGATTGGCAACTTTAATGGCAGGCATCTTCGAGGTTCTTATTATTGTGTAAATGATGGTATTTTGTACCTCTGTAAAAGAGGAGTTGGTTTTAGAATGGTTAAGGGGCAATTACGACCATTCTGTCCAAGATGTGATAGGGAATTAGGGCAAATCATTCTAAGTTATAATCAAGGAAAAGACTTCCGTCCTTTTGAAGACGATATTTTACTTGTTGTTCGTATTCCTCTTCAATCGAGATTTGACATCACAAAGGTTCTAAGAGGATCCTATTTCAAAGATCTTTCAGAGGTCTTACTATACATCTATTTCAATGAAGGCGAAGGTGAGTTTAATATTGTCAGATACAGAAAATCTGATAATCAATACTCTGTGATCTTCTCAGGTAGAATAAGTTCAGATGATATAGAAATTGAAATTATTAGAACAGAAGTAATCGAACCTCCTCAGCTACGATGAAAAAAATATACTATCTTTCTTGTGAAAATCTTTTTAATGGTACTAGCTGAAGTAGGATTTGTGATACAATGTCCCAAACAAACAAATTGTTTCATATTTGCCATGTAATGTTCTCCAATGGTGTTACTAAACCTGAAATGTCACGAACTTTACAAGAGCTACAAGGCATCATCGAACATGTTGAAGACTATGATATGCCGGTTATTATGAAGGATCTTATTGAACAAGGATACGTTGGGGAATTTGAAGGAAAATATTTCCTTCTAGGGAAAGGTATCATTGCAGTAGCAGCGATATTTACCTAATAACTTCAATGTGCTCTACTACACGTTGTTGGGATAAACTACAACAAGTTTTTAGAGAACAAAAATGAAAGTTATTAGTTGTACGAATGAAAATGAAAACATTACATATGAAAATTATGACCTACTAGGAGAAATTAAGGTGTCAAAGAGTAAGAAACCAAAAGGAATTATCCTTGTCTCTTTTGAATATCCCCCAAGGAGATTAACTAAAACTAGCGATGTAGTTTTCAAGTTAGCTCAGCACCTTACAAAACAAAAAGTGAAAACACATGTTATTACTTTTGATGATTGGCGTTCCGGTACAGAAGTAGAAAAGAAAATTATTGTTACTCGTATTCCGAATCATATACCAAATAATATTTCACCTTTTTCGACTATTATGAATTTGAAACCTGCCTATCAAAGTGCTATTACATCTGTTTTACAGAAGGAACAAATTGATGTGATTCATTTCTTTAATTGGCAAACACTTCCGTTATTGATTCCATGGGGGTCAAGTTTGGATGCTGCAAAGATGTATACAGCTTCATCTGTTCAATTAACTCGAGATGCATCTTCATCCCCACAAAATGATGGAATTAAAAAAGTAGAGCAAAAGAGTTTGAAAGAATTAGATTTTATTCTAGCGGATTCAATAGCTGTAATGAAATTTCTACATAATGATTATGAAATTGATGAGAAAAAAGTCTTATTGCAGCCTTTAATTGACATAAATTACTCGAAAAATGTTTACTTAATTTATCAGAAAATGGTTGAAAAAGCTGAATTAAAAAAAGAAGAAAAGAAGGGTAAAAAATAAAATGTCTCTAAACGTGCTAATGCTAAGTTGGGAATTTCCTCCATTCAAGGTTGGCGGTTTAGCAGCACATGTTTATGATTTATCGAAAATGCTTGTTAAAAAAGGCTATAATATTCATGTTGTTACTTGTAGCTTTCCAGGAACTGCTGATTATGAATTAGTTGATGGAGTTCATGTCCATCGTTTTGATGCTTATGAAATTCCTGCTCCTGAATTTCTTCAATGGGATTTGAACATGAATGTCCTAATGGAAAAGAAAGCTATAGAGATTATCAATGAACATGATATAGATATAATCCATGCTCACGATTGGTTAGTTGCTTCTGCAGCAATTGGCTTGAAGCATTTATTCAGAAAACCTATGATAGCTACTATTCATTCGCTAGAACGAGGTCGAAGAAATGGTCTTTCAAATGATGGTCAACACATGATTGATCAGATCGAGAATTTCCTTATTCAAGAAGCATGGCACAACATAGTTTGTAGTCAATATATGCAGTCACTCTGTCACTTTTCCTTTAGATTTCCAAATGATAAAATGACCATTATACCAAATGGTGTTAGATATGATGATTTCTCTGTTGAGCTTTCAAAAGGAGATGCAGTAAAGCATCATAAGAAATATGCGCAAATTGAAGAGCAAATTGTTGCGTATATTGGAAGATTAGTCCCTGAGAAAGGTGTTAATATTTTACTTGGTGCGGTTAAACCTGTTCTTGAGAAAATGCCTAACACAAAATTCGTTATTGCTGGAGAAGGTTGGCATAGAAATGAATTACAGCGAATTGCAAAAGAATTGAACATTGAAGAAAAGGTTCTTTTCACCGGATACTTGCCTGAGGAGGATTTCCTAGCTTATTTCAATGTATCAGATATTTTAGTTGTCCCCTCCACTTATGAACCATTTGGGATTGTTGCTCTTGAAGGGATGGCTACAAAAACTCCTATAATTGTTTCTGACGTAGGAGGATTATCAGAGATTGTGGATCATCAATGGACAGGAATGAAAGTTCCAGCTGATAATTCACAAGCCTTAGCTGATTCTATTATTGAATTACTTACAAATGAAACATTAAGAACTCGAATTGTCTCAAATGCCATAGACAAGCTAAAACATGTCTATGACTGGTTCATAATTGCTGATCATACAATCAAGGTCTACCAAAATGTCTTTGATGAATGGAAAGATCATTCCTGGAAAACTAAAGAAGATTCACTCAAATATAAGATAAAGAAATAATTCTTTTTAGACAGAAAGGTAAATTTCTTTTTGGGCCTCAAAAATCTCATTAAAGATTCTTTTTACTGTCTCAATTTCATTATTATCTGTACAATTTTTCAAAACAACTTTTAGAGCTTCGGATGAAGCAAGAATCAATTGATTTAATCCTTTAAGGATCATTTCTGAAGAATACCAAGGTCTTCCTGAAGCCCACCATAGTTGACAGCTATGCAATCCCATGTCTAACCATGACCGAGCATTTTCGTATCTCGTAACAATTTCCTTTGGTTGTTTATGATTATTATTGAAATATCTTTGAGCTTTCCCAACTAGAAAAAGTGTATGATTCATAACAGTTAATTGTAAATTGTGTATACGGTTATTCGGATCAGACCACAGAGGAAATGGCACTCCTTGTTGTAAATCTTCTGCAGTTGTAGACCAAGTACTTGGCACAGGATTTACTTTTCTCTCTTGAGAGAAGTATTGAGGTAACTCAGCGATTTTTACTAGCTTAACCTCTGAATCTTGATTTATCTTTGCAATCAATGGTTCGAAGAACTTCTCAATTAATCCCTTGATATGGTGTCCATAAGTTTCCCCATCCATTGCTAAAATAACATAATAATCATCATTTTCAGGTTTTTTTGTACCCTTTAATTCTTGATAAAACTCTTCCACAGTTGGATCCTTAAATGAAATTAAATTTGATAGTAAATCATTTCTAAAATAAATCTTGAAATTTGACTTTACAAATGGTATAAAGTCGTCTGGGAGTTCAACTTCTGGTGTTGCAACACTTGAGATAACTGTCCATTCGAAATTTTCAGCTATTAATGGTTCTATTACTCCATATTCATATGCCATTTCTGGTAACCAGAAACCTTTTGGTCTGAAGACATTTTCACCTAAAACCTTGTTGTATATTTCCTCATTGAGTTTTATCTGTCTGATTATTTCCTCTTGAGGTATTAACGGTAAAATAGCATGATAACAACTAGAACCTATCAAATCTATTTGTTCTTTTATTACAAGAGATTTTATTGCATCAAGTAATTTGTTTTCTTCATATAGATTTAGCAATTCAATTAGTGAACCATTTATGTTGAAAGTTATTCTTGTTTCAGGATTTTTTGCTATTACCTCAAATAGCGGTAGGTAAGATTCTTTGATTATTTGCTTTAGAATCGCAGGTGTTTGAGTGGGTGGTTGATAAATATGTAGTACTAATGCAACGTATAATGTCATTTATTCAGGTTCCATCTTGAGTTTGTTATATTTTTCTTTAATCTTGGTGATATAGGTTAAAAGATTTTAGATTGTCATAAAATTAACTAAAATTATTTTTTTACTTTCCCCCAAATTACAAACTCATACTTTATGGATTTAACCGAAAGTTTCTTTAAACCCTCACAAAGTTGTTGAATTATTACAAAATCGGAGGAAAAATTGTGTCAAAAGGCATTAGTCCCCAATTAGAAGATAAAATAAAAAGATACCAATCTTTGCAACAGCAAATGGGTTCCCTTCAACAACAAATACAAGCTGTAAAACTTGAACAACTTGACATTGATAAAGCTCTAAAAGAAATTGAAGAATTACCAGATAACGAAGAATGTTATCGTAGTATTGGTAGACTTCTAGTTAAAAGTACAATTAAAGAAACTAAAGTGAAGCTAGGTGAACAAAAGGATCTTTATGATACTCGAGTAAAGCTTGCAGAGAAAAGCTACGAAAAGATCAAGAAGCAATTTGAAGACCTTGAAAAAGACATTAAGGCTGCTTTAGAAACTGGTGAAAAATAGTTTTTTTAGATTTTTTGGGTGATTCTTTTGAGTGACGAAGAAAGTCCCCAAACAACTTTTGTTGGTTTAAGAGAACTCACTGAGGTAGATATTGAGCAATTGTCTGATGAAGTATTACAATTAGTTCGAAAATTCCTTAGTGAGAAGATTCCCCAACACAATATAGACCAATATGATATTATTATTGATATTGATAATTCTAAAGAAGATCTCAGTATAGATATTGATATCAATTTAGATTTACCTCCTCGGTTTGATCTTGATGAGGAAAAAATCATTCAAGAAACAATGGATAAAACGTTTATTGAACTGGAAAAAATACTAAAGGAGAATTTTTCTAGTTGAGCATAAAAGGAAAATTCCTGAAAAGAATGAAAAAAGGGAATTATGATAATATAGCTATTGTTGGACATTCAAGTATTGATCCTGATTCAATTGCTTCTGCTTTTGGGATGGAATTTATTGTTAAAAAATTACATTCACCCATAAATGTTGATGTTTTAGTAGATGGTATTAGTAAACATACATCTAAAGTAATGGAATATTTTGATAAAGAATATAAAGTTGAATCAAAGAAAAAATATGATCTTATTATAATTGTTGATGTTAATGTCCCCAGTCAATTAGGCAAATTTTTAGAATTAATACAATCTCATGATAAAGAAAACATTATTCTTATCGATCATCACTCTCACACTGATTTTGCAGAATCAAATACCTCTATTGCTTATATTGATGAAAGTAGGACTTCAACTGCTGAGATGGTTTTGGAACTAATTCTTGAACTCTCATTAAAACCACCAGACAATCTCCTCAATATTCTGCTTTCAGGCATTCTATATGATAGTCGGAGATTTTATTCTCTAAATCAAAAAACTCTCGACCTCGTGAATAAGATGTTTCAGCTGGGGGTTGACTATGATTTTGCTGTAAGTCTAATTCAGAAGCGTCTTGAGGATTCAGAACGGATTGCAAGAATTAAATGTGTTTCGAGAATCCAATATGAAAAAATACAAGATTGGATTCTAGTATGGAGTAGAGTGGGATCACATGAAGGTTCTTCCGCTCGAGCAATTTTGGAAGTGGGGGCAGATGTTGCATTAATTTATTCTACAAGAGCTAAAGAAACACGACTTAACGTTAGAGCTACTCACGCATTTCATCGAAAAACTAACATTCATTTTGGCAAAGATATCATGAAGGAATTAAGTGTTGAATTCAAAGGTGATGGAGGAGGTCATTCAACAGCAGCTGCATTGAATATACCAGCGATAGTTAGTGAAGAGAAACTAAAGAAATCAACTCTAGAACTTTTAAAGAACCTTATACAGAAAAATAGAAGCGAAACTTGATGGAGGATTATTTTTGCCTAAGAAAGTGGTACAATTCAATCGAGTAACATACAAGTATCGCAGCAGTTCATTTCACGCTTTAACTAATGTTTCACTTGATATTAATGAAGGTGATTTTCTCTTATTAGTGGGTTTTAGCGGTTCAGGAAAATCTACTCTGTTAAAAACCATAAATGGTCTTGTTCCGAATTTCTATGCTGGTTCATTTGGTGGAGAAGTTAGTGTTTATGATGAAAAAGTAGCTGAGAAAGACACTGCTTTATTAGCTAAAAAAGTGGGTTTTGTATTTCAGAATCCTGAAAATCAATTATCTAATCTCACCATTGAACGAGAAATTGCTTTTCCCTTAGAGAATTTTGGTGTTCCTAGAGATGAAATGATTGCCCGTATTGATGAAATAATAACCTTACTAGATATCGAAAAAATTAGGTTCAAATCCCCATTTGCTATCTCAGGAGGAGAACAACAACTTGCAGCTATTGCTGCTGCATTAGCACTTGATCCCCCTATTTTAGTACTAGATGAAGTTACTGCTCATCTCTCACCTAAAAGCGCCAATGAATTATTAGCTAAATTATATGAGCTCAATCAAGAATATAATAAAACAATCATAATCTCTGAGCATCGCTTGGATAGATGTATTCATTTTGCAAATAAAATGGCATACATCGAAAACGGACATTTGAAAGCCTTTGGTAAACCTCAAGAAGTGTTAGAAAATCCAAATTATCCTAGAGAGCTTTTACCAAAGATTCCAGCTATTTATTTGAAACTCCAAGAAGAAACTAAAGATTTCTCAACTTTATCAAAACATTACTCCTTTATCTCTAAAAGAGACTCTGTCCCATTAACTACCAACGATTTCATGTCTATATTTAGTAAGGAGGGTGAGAGAAAGTGATCGAGTTTATTGATGTTTCATTTAGTTATGACAAAAAAGGAACTACCGTTCTAAACAATCTCACTTTCAAAATTGAAAAGGGTGAGTTTGTTGCTGTTGTTGGTAAAAATGGAGCTGGAAAAACTACCCTTCTAAAACACATTAATGGTCTATTAAGACCGACAATTGGTCAAGTCAAAATTGAAGATGAAGACATTGTCAAGAAGCCACTTTCTGAGATGGCTATGACAGTTGGTCTTGCTTTTCAAAATCCTGATCATCAATTATTTGCTGAAACAGTACTGAAAGAACTTGAATTTGGCCCTAAGAATCTGGGTTCAGATCCCGAGAAAATCGAAGAGAAAATACAAGAAATTGCAGAGCATTTCGGGATAACCCATTTACTCGAGAGAAATCCCCTTGAATTATCTGGTGGAGAAAGAAGACTTGTCTCTATTGCTTCAGTTTTGACAATGAATCAAAGTATATTAGTCTTAGATGAACCTACCTTTGGTCAGGATTATCGTCAGAAAAAGAGATTGGGAAATTTTCTTAAAAGCCTTTCAGAAAAAGGAATTACTATTATTGTTGTGTCACATGATCTCAATTTCATATTGGATTTTGCCCAGAGAATTATTGTTGTATCTAATGGTGAGGTCATTAAAGATGAAAGTACTTTCGATGTACTTAGTGATGAAACTCTTCTTGAGAAATCTGATTTAGCGCAACCTGTTTTGTTGAATTTAGCTACTAACCTAAGAAAGCGATTCGATGATTTCCCTCTGAGTTACAATTCTGAGGAGTTTGTTGAAAATCTAAAGCAAATTCTGCAAAAAGGAGAAAAGTGAGGGTAAAACGATGAGTATGAAATTACTAGAGTATTTCAATTATGATTTACAGAAATCACTTCTACATCATCTGGATCCTCGAGGAAAGATGCTTTTCATTATCGTTGTAACCTGTTTTACAATTTTATTCCGAGAACTGGTTCCTTTACTTATTTTACTTGGTATTGTAATTCCTTTAGTGCTCATGGGTAATTTTATGAGAAAATGGTTGAAGACTCTTCTACTTCTTCTCCCACTTTTGATAATCATCATACTAGTTGATGCTTTAGTTATAAATACAGAGTATCCAACTACTTTTGCCTTTGCCATTGCTTTGAGGTTAATAGTACTAACCGCTATTTTTGGATTATATTTCCAAACTGTTTCGCCTGATGACCTTTCCCAGATGCTGAGGAAATTTGGATTACCATATGCTTTTGCATGGGCAGTCAGTACTGCTTACAGATTTATACCAACTTTAGCTAAGGAAACAGAAATTATCTTTGCTGCTCAGAAATCACGTGGTTTACAAATAGATAGAGGAAACATATTCAAAAGAGTCAGGAAAATGCTTCCCTTACTTATTCCTATTTTTGCTTCTGCAATGAGACGTTCTTGGCAATTAGCGGAAGCAATAGAATCTCGTGGTTGGAACGCAATTAAAAAGCGAACCTACTTGTATTCTTTGAAATTGAAGTGGTGGGATTATCTGTTAATCATATTCTCCCTTGCATTATTTGCTTTATTCCTCTTGCAAGCCATTAAACAATATCCCTATCCTGCTTGGGTTACCTGGCATATTCCTGCAAAGTATGAGCTTGAAAGACTCTTAGGGATAGCTTGGAGCTGGTTTAAGGGTCTTTTTCAGAAGTGAATCTTCCGGAGTAATTCTAAATAATCAAAACTACTAAATAACTTGAGTTTTCAATATTCTATGAATTAAAAAGGTGAATATTTAGTTGTCACAATTAACAGATGAAGAGCTTGAGAAGTATCGAGAAGCTGGGAAAATTGCGGTAGAAGTTATGCGAAAAGCTAAGAAATTGGTTTCTAAAGGTAGAAAACTCCTCATTATCTGCGAAACTTTAGAAAAGGAAATAATTCGTTTGGGAGCCAAACCGGCTTTTCCTGTCAATATTTCTATAAATCAAATTGCAGCTCATTATACTTCTCCAATTGATGATGAATTAAAAATTCCTGAACGAGCTATTGTTAAAATTGATTTAGGAGCTCATATCGATGGTTATATCTCTGATCATGCTAAGACGTTTCTAGTTGGTGGTACAAAAACTTATCAGAAATTAAAGAAAACTGCTGAACTAGCACTTCAAAATGCCGTTGATTTTGTTAAACCAGGTGTACGACCGAGTGATATAGGGGAGGTTATAGAGAATACCATAAGAAACGAAGATTTAATCCCAATAACTGATCTTACGGGGCATGTTATCGAAAGGTGGAAGCTTCATACCGGCACTAGTATACCCAATTATAAACCAAAATTAGATATTTTTGGCTCAAAATTAAAACAAGGTCAAGTTTTAGCTATTGAACCATTCGTAACAACATCAGAAGGAACTGAAAAAATCTATGATGAATCCTATAGTTTCATCTTTTCACAAATAGGAAAGAAGGCAAAATCAGAAGATGGGAAGATTTTGTTAAAAGAAATTGAACAATATAATAAATTGCCATTTGCTTTAAGGTGGTTAGAAGGGTTATTCCCTCAGACAAGACTTTTTGAAGCATTAAAGGAACTTATCTCATTCAAAACATTAAATCGATATCCTATGCTTGTAAGTAAAAGCCAAACTCCTGTAGCTCAAGCAGAGCATACTATTATTATTACCAAGAATGGGAACGAAGTTATAACAAAACTCTAAATGTTTTTCTTTTAGCTTGCTGTTGTACAAATAAAAACCTACAAAAGGAACATTGAACATGAATCTTTCAGAGGTTAGTTTATAATGTCAAAAATGTTTCAAAGAAAAATTGTTTTACTTGGAGATCCAGGAGTTGGTAAGACAAGTTTAGTACAAAGATACATTTTTGATTCTTTTAAGAAAGACTATATGACTACACTTGGTCTAAATTTCTATGTAAGAACATTCGAGTATCCTGGAGCTAAAGTTAAGCTAATGATTTGGGACATAGCTGGTCAACAAAGCAGAAGAAAAATAGGTTTAAGATATTTACAAGGAGCTTCAGGAGCTATCCTTGCATATGATTTAACCAAAGAAGAAACTTTTGATAATTTGCCTGGTTGGTATGATGATTTAAAGGAAGCAAATGGTAAAGATGTCCCGGTTATTGTTGTTGGCACTAAATTAGATTTAGCAAAATCAAATCGTCTTCCATTAGCTTATAATGTTAAAAAGCTGGGTGATACACCTGCTGCCAAAGCTAATTTAATTTTCACAAGTGCGAAAACTGATACTAATGTAGATGCTGCTTTCAATTTAATCATCCAAGAAATTGTAAGTGGTTTAATACCAACACCAGATATTTCTCCAAAAATTCTAGAAGAAATAGCTACAAAGATTTTATTTTTTGTTAAAAAAGGTGATGCTTGGTCTAAAGTGGCATTAAATCATATTGAGAAAGTTGGCAAGAAATACGCTTTAGAAGTCGAAACGATAGATGCTGAAAAGGATCCTAATATTGCTGAAGCATATGGGATAACTGCATTGCCCACCATTCTTGTTGCTGGACGTCAGTTGGTTGGTATAATACAAATTGCTCATCTCGAGAGTATTATGCACCAAATTATCGAAAACAAGTGAGATTATTTGTATTTTTTCTGTATTTTCCCATCGGGACTGTACCCTTCTCTCATTCTATGACCAGCAATATATTGAAAAATTTTCCCTTGACAAGTTGTAAGTTTTTGTTGGATTTCAAATTCATTTGTGAAATTAATAAATTCATCAATTCTTGTTGCCAAATCCTCTAATTCATTTCTTGACAAACGGTTTCCTGCACTAGTAATGCATTGTACAAGTCCATCTGAAACCTGAGTAAGTATTTCCTTCCCTGGAAAGAATGTAACTAGTCCAATGATTTCCCATAAAATGTTGTAGGTGATATCCTTGTTTTCTTTTTCAGAGAAATATTCGGCAACTTGTGATAAAGCCATAGCATAATTAAACTGAACGAAAGGATTGGTTTGATGTTTTCTCGCAAAATTACCAAGTTTAGTTAGTGTTCTATGAACATTTTTGTCCATTTCATTCATAATATAATGATAAATTAAAGCCCCTAATGCTTCACCGTAAAATTCTTGCAAATCCTCTGATTGTGACTGTGATTTTAGAATTGCTTCAATTTTAGCAATCATCTGTTCACAATCTCTGAATTTCTTTGCAACTCCAAATGGTTCCAAAGCATGTCTATAAGCTTCTGCTAATAACAACTGAATTTCAGCATCCCCTCTATGATGCTTCACTTCTTTTTCAAAATCGCTGAGAGTTTGCACGACTGATCTGAGATTGCCAGTTTTTCCGTTCGAAATGATTACATTAATCAAAGCTTTGAGGTTACTCGTTGAAGGCTTTGGCGACATTGTTCTCCAATCTCCGAATCTGCTTTTCATATTTTTTAATTAATCCATCTATTCATAATTAACTAATTAGTGTTAATAAAGATAGAGGTGATTCAAATAGGACCTTGTGCTATATATTCTGGATATGTCTCTTAAATAATTAATTATTTAGGTATAGTTGTGTCTTGTTTTGGGCCGTTCAGCTTCTTTTCGATTGTAGTGTCTATGATAACATTAGCAATTGCTTGAAAAACATCATCCACACCATCACCTGTAGCTGAAGAGGTTTCAAGATATGTCTCGAAGTTATATTTTTCGTTGAGTTCTTCAAAGGAATCCAATTCAAAGGTTATACCTTGTGCCAAATCCTTTTTTCCGCCTACTAAAATTAGTTTAGTATTACTAGAATTTAAAGCTAGATCAGCCCATTCAGGAATACTATTCAAAGTATTTAGTCTTGTCAAATCAAACATAATTACCGTAACAGTAGCACCTTTGAAGTACTTGTCAAAGATTCCCATCTGTTTGAATTGCTCTTGTCCTCCCAAATCCCATATTTGAACTAAAACAGAATGCTCCCCTGATTGTATTTCATGAGTGTGAAATGCAGCACCTATAGTTAGCTTTGTAGAATCGATAAAACTATTAGTAATATAGCGATGGATTAATGTTGTTTTGCCAACTCCACCATCTCCTGCTAAAACTACCTTTGCTAATAGTCTCACTGCTTTCCACCTATTAATATTTCAGACTGTCATTTTTGACCTTTAGTCATCTCTTTGCTTCGTAAGTTTATTCTTCTAATAAAAAAACTTGTTGATTTTAGCAAAACAGATGAAAATTCATTAAAAATTTACTTTTTTTTATATTACGGGTGTTTTAATAGAGATTTACTATAATTCTCTTTGATAACAATGTCTAAGCACCAAGAAGCAAAGAAAATTCAAGAGCCCTTACTTGAGAACTCAGCTGAAATTAATGATCTTATAAATTCACCAGATTTTATTGAATTTGTACGAACAATAAGTGATACTATTGATGACGATACAACATTTAATGAAATGTTTTCTTCTCGTATTATTCTACAAAAAGCATTAGCTATTTTGAAGAAGCTAAAAAAAGAATCTAAGTAAGAATGATCTGAAAAAATTTTATTCTACAAATTTCTTGGTGTATAATTATGACATTTGATTCCTTACAAAAAACACTGCCACAGAGCAAAGAAACAATCGACCAAAGCTTTTTTGTTAAGAAGTGTTTAACAAATAGTGGACTTGAATTGAGTACAAATGAATTGGAATCCGAAATCGTTCGTTGCGAACAATGTAATTTTCCATTGAGATCTGGGATTACTACAGAAGATAGTTCAGAAGAAGATCATGAGGAACTATCTAATTTATCAGATAGACTAACGAGAAAGGGAACATACGAAGTTTGTAAGATTTGTTGGCGAGAAAGAATCTTCAATTATGTTTTAATTGGAAGTTATGTTGTTTTTGGGCTTTTGTTCATTGTTTGTATAATCGGGGTAGTATATGATAAACTCTCAATAAATATTTGTCTAATTATAGGTTGCCTTGAAATAATTTTCCTATTATTTTTCGGTCGATTTTTAGAAGATGCTGTTTTCTTTGGTTTGACAAAACGAGAGAAACTTCTTGCTGCATTGTATCGATATTCATTAACTGCGGAAATGCAAGCATTTGATATTGTGTTAAAGTATTTTGGAAAAAACATAAGTGTTGATTCTGAATTAATTCGCGGATTATTACAAGTAACTATTTTTCAACCAACAAATTTACCTACAAATTGGTTTGTCGATATTAGTCACAGAATAGACTCTAATCCAAAAGAATTCATAAAATTACTTGTTGCAGAGATTGATGAACCAAATGAAGAAAAATATATTCGTGAAGTAATTGATCAAGCACCACCCTCAGGAATTTCTCTTTTAGTTGAACTTTTTCTGATTACAGAAAATAAATATGGTATAAAATTATTACAGGAGCGAATTACAAAGGAACTCTCCAATGATTCTATTGATAATAAATTTTTGAATGAATTCTATATCTATAAACAAAAGTATCAGAAAGCATTACTAAATATCGAAAAACAAGACACTTACTCACAAATAGAAGAGAGTTTAACAGACTTTCATGAACCCAAAGTCCCAACAATAGATGTTATTGAAAGCAGTAGAAATATCATTCAAAGAAATCCCTTTCTACGCTATATCTTTAGGATTTTTCTTTACATATTTTTAGCCTTCATTTTAGGCTTATTGTATCAGTTATTTGATTAGTGAGGAAAAACTCTATAATCTGAATTTTCTAATTCTTTTGTTGATAATAATGACAATTGAAATTGATCTTGTTGTGAAAAATGCCTTTATTGTGACTATGAATAAAAAACAACCTCAAGCTGAAGCATTAGCAGTAAATGAGGGAAAAATTATTGCTGTTGGTAATAATTCTGAAATTTTAAAGGAATTTTCAAAAGCGAAAAAAATTCTTGATTTAAAAGGAAAGTTTCTGTGTCCAGGTTTTAATGATACTCATACTCATTTACTTAGTATGGCTTCAAAAACCAAGGATGTATTATTAGATAAAGTGAAATCTCCAAAAGAAGCTCTCGAAAAAATCGAAGAAAGAGTGAAAATAACACCAAAAGGTAAGTGGGTCTTCGGAGATAGATGGGATGAAAGCAATTGGGAAGATAAGCGTTATTTAACTATGGCAGAATTAGATGAAATTGCTCCCAATAATCCTTTGTATATCAGACGAGTTTGTGGACATATGGCTGTTGCAAACAGTCTTGGTCTCAAAGAACTAGAAATCTCTTGGGATGAACCTGATTTGGAGATTGATCAAGAAACAAAGAAACCTACAGGAGTTATCGCATCACCTCTTAGTCATCGTGTTGCTGATAATCCTAAATTAAAGAAGACACAGGAAGATTTGGATGAAGCAATTCCTATAGCTAATGAATTAGCAAATTCCTTGGGTATTACCTCAATAACTGATAATTTGCCTGTTATGTGTGTGAGATCCTATATCTCTGCTCATAATAAAAATCAACTCACAGTTAGAGTAAATATGAATATCCCTCGAGATTCTTTTGATCACTATCTTGAAGCTGGTTTAAAGTCTGGTTTTGGTGATGAAATTCTAAAACTAGGCGGAGTAAAAATATTCACAGATGGCTCACTAGGAGCAAGAACTGCCAAACTTTACGAACCATATTTTGATGACTCTTCAACATCAGGTGATTTCTATATAGAGAAGGAAGTCTTGTTTGAAACTTATCAAAAAGCAGTTGACAATAATTGGCAACTAGTTACTCATGCAATTGGAGATGAAGCCATTGATATGGTTCTTGATGCATTTGAGAGAATCAACAAACCAGAAATAATATCCTTAGGAAGACATCGCATTGAACATGCAGAATATTTGTTAGATGAAAAATTAGCGAGAGCAAACAAGCTAGGGCTCGTTTTATCTATGCAACCAAACTTCCCAGGAAGATGGGGTAAACCCGGTCAGCTATATGAAATCAGATTGGGCTCAGAAAAGTATAAACTGTTAAACAATTTCCGGAAAATCATTGATTCGAAAGCTAGGCTTTCTTTTGGTTCTGATAATATGCCTTTAAGTCCACTTTTTGGGATATGGTCTGTGGTTACCCATCCGATTGATGACATAAAGATCACTGTTGAAGAAGCAATTTACCATTATACTTTGGATGCAGCATATTCCAGTTTTGAAGAAAATATCAAAGGTTCTTTAGAAGTAGGGAAACTAGCTGATTTTGTTGTTTTAGAGAAGAATCTCTATCAAATAGAACCTGATGTAATAAAAGATGTTCAGGTTCTTATGACCTTTTTAGGTGGAGAATTAGTCTACGAACAGTAATCTAAAATAAATTACTTGGTATTAACTTGTAGAAGATTTATCTTTAACCGGTAATTCTTCTTCAATTTCTTCTATATCTTGCACTGTTTCCGTAGTTATCATACCTGCAATTTGTTTTGCTATGTAATGAGCAATGATTCCTCCAATATTCCCAGTGAGTAATGCAATCAATGATATGAATAGCGTTAATCTCCATTCTAATCTAAAAATCAAAATGAGCACCGAAAGTGAACCTACGAAATTAGCAATAGCTCCTTCTACTAATGAACATATGACTGTATTATTTTTTGATCGAAAAAGTAAATCAACAAAATCAACTGCTAAGCCGGGGAGAGAATAGGTAATTATTGTGAAAATACCATGTGAACCGAAAGGTAAAATCATTACAACTAACGCTTGAGTTAATCCAAAAAGAAACCCGGACCCTGTCTTTGGAGCAAGTCTTTTTGTGAGGACTAACCAAAGCATGTAAAATCCTCCAACTATTGCTCCACCAGGAATACCTAATGGAACACTAATTAAGGATACTAATGGTCGTACGATTTGTTTTGTACCTAGACCTATGGCTGCCATTATTGCAATTATTATTAGATCAGAGGTACTGTATCTTTTCATATTTTCCAAACCAACTTGTTTTGTTTCTAATCTTTGCTACTGTTCACCTACTATTATCTCAAGAACTACGACAAACTTCACGCAGAATTGCCCATTGTATTCCCCTGGAAATTTTTGTGGAATTACTAGTCTAAGAGGTCCTTCACCATCAAGCGATTTTCCATCCATATACTCTCCATTTTTCTTGTAGGCAATGATAATATCACGAGTTTGATTAATATCGTCAAAACTTAGAGTATACGCAAAATTATCACTAGCAATCACTCTTACGGTTATATTTTCAGTATAGTTAGCAACTTGAGTCACAAGGTAAAAAACAGAAACGCCTGTATAATTTGCTGAAAATGACTCACTACCTTGTAAATAGTATTCTTGAGAGATATTTGGAAAACTCTCTAATTGGGTGATGTTCAGCTTGATATCCTCTGTTGGTAGCCCAGTTATCGTTAGGAATCCATCATCTCCACTACTTGAAGGGAGCCAAACTGTAAAATATAAGGTAACAATCGTAGTGACTAGAACAACATTGATTCCTATAATTATTGCTAATGTTTTCCTATTCATTATTTTTCACTTTCTTTGGTTCATACGAAATTTGGATTTCAACACTTGAGAGTTCTTCTTCTTCAACTTTTAAAGAGGTAAGAATGCCAGAAACCACATTTTTGATGAGATCTTGAATAAAAGGTTTGCAGGGAACATTCTTATCATTTGCTTTGAGAATTACAAAGGAATCTTCAATCCCTAAAACTACACAATCTTCCATATTTTTCTTCCCATGAATAACTTCTTTCATTAACTCTTGGCATGTGCTATATCCACAGTGTTCACAATCTAATTCAGGAAAAAGCGGCAACGCCTTTTCTTTCACTGTATCTGCTAATTTAGCATACTGAATAAATAAGTCATGTTTGCTTTTTATAGAAAACTCCGGAATGGAGGATAAAGCAACAGTATAATCACCTATGAATTCCTCTTCTTGCCCTGCTTCTTTTAACATAGTAATTTGTGGTATTCCCTCTAAATTCTCCTTAAAACCCTCGAGAAGAACAATATCTAAATCTTTACTGATAATTTTTAGAGCTTCTCTCAATGAATGCTTTTCATTTCTGAAAATTACTGTTTCAATCCCTGATTTAAATAAAGTCAATTTAGGTGAACTTTGTCTATGTCTAATAACATCATAATGCTCTTGATCAACATCAATAGAAACATCTCTAAAAGCAACTTTAACTGTACCAATTCGAAGATTCTTCTTCTGTAGAATTGGTACCAATGCTTCTATTGTTGTAGTTTTCCCCGATTTTTTCGGGCCAGTTATTCCAATAAATCTTGTTAACATTATTATTCACTCCTAGCTAAAACCTAACCATAATCCTGAGAAAAATGTCACTAATTCCATTCGAAACACATAGCAAATCCCTGCAATCAAACTAAGAACTAAAATTGTAATGAAGATATCAAAAAGACCAAATTTTAATTTCCGGTAATAGGTGCGTTTTCTCCTGGAATTGAATCCACGAGACTCTAAAGCAATTGCTTGATATTTTGATTTCTCAATAAAATTCATCAGAATTGATGTAGCGAGAATCTTGAAATTCTTTAATCTAGAGATAATATTTCCTCTATTAATACTAACTCCTCTGGTTTCCAAAGAAAGTCTTATTTCTGTGGCCTCTGAAATTACTAAAGGTAAGAAATAAATAACAAGCCCAGTCGTAAAAGCAATTTCAAATGGGAACCCAATTTTTGTCAATGACTGTAAATAATCATTTGAATTCGTTGTTAAACTGAACAAACTGGAACCAACTGCCAAGTTTAGTATTCTTAGACATGAGTTTGATGCAAATATTAGCGCATTAACACTAATTGAAATTGTCCTATCATTTATTGTCATATGGGATGAAAAACCAAAGTCCAAAGGGATAACAATAAAATTGCCTGTAAGACTATCCCAGGCTAGTAATTGAATGATAAAAATAGTTGGAATTAACCAAAAAGTTGGCTTTACGTATCTTATTATTTTCCTAATATCTACTCGAGAGATTATTACTAAGATTAGCATAATATTGAGCAGAAACAGCAGTAAGTACATATTTTCAATCATAAATGAAAAGACTGATACTGCGAAAAGCATAAGCAATTTAGTTCTAGGGTCAAGTGTAAGAGTTTTTCTAGTTTGAACTCTTGAAGAACTTTGAATGAAAGCCAATTTATTATTCAACCAAACAATCAGTATTAAATTAATAGAATCGAAGATGAACTTCGATTTCTATTCGAAATACATTTCTATTGTGTTTTTCACACATCTTTGACCATTGAAATCAAATTCATCATAATTTGGGACTATTAACCATAGGTAACCGTTACCACCATCGTCAAAGCTATCGAGATATTGATTGTTTTGCATATATGCTAAGATGTATGTATTGTTGTTTTGTATTTCAGCTATTGGAAATGTCCATTGATAATCATCTACTGCAATGAAAGTAACATTTTCTGCACTAGGATCAATAGTAATCTCATCTTGGAAGAGATTCGCTAAAATAGCTCCTTGAAAAAGATAAATTGTATTTGTTTTGGCTCTTACTTCATATTCAGCTTTATACGCAGGCATGTTGAGGATTTCACTCATAGTTATGGTGGTATTTCCACCTTGAACATTGCCATTTATATTAAGAGTCCACCCTGGATCTGGATGCAAATTTGATTTAACACCAAACCAGATACCAATTCCCGTTCCCACAATAATCATTGAACTAATGACTATAACTGCAATCATTACTCCAACTTTCTTTGTACTTGCTACCATTATTCTTTCCAAACTCACATTTTTTTTTCTCTTTCATTAGTTGTTCTTACTAATTAAGAGATATCGTTATGTTTGAACGAACATTTCGATAAAAAAACTTTTCTTAAGATAGAAGAAATATAAAAGTCCTATAAGGCAAAATATTAAACCTCAAAAGAAGAATTTAATACAAGTAACAGCTCAAATATATCGTAGAAATTGCTTAAGTTGGAGAAGAATAGCTTGATAAAAAGAGTGTTAATTATAAAAAATAATCTCCCATTAGTCTATAGAAATTATGAACCTGGTGCAGATCAAAGTCTAGGAACCTCTTTTGGGGATTATCAATCATTAGTAGAGTCAATTGCAAGTAAAGCTATACATGGTCAACAGAGAGAAGAAATTTCAGGAAATAATAAATTAGTGTATGAATTAGATGAATCGATTCTTTTCCTTGTTAGTACTGATACAAATGAAGTTGGTGTAATTGAAATCCTCATTCCAGAGCTTAAAAACCTCTTTTTCGCAGTATTTCCCAAAGATTATGTTTTAGGGTGGACTGGAGATGATACCTCTGTTTTCAAAGGATTTGATTCCAAATTAGATCAATTAAGAAGTGCTTTTGAAAATAGAATTATGACGAAACCAGGGAGTAGAAGAATTATAGATACACTAAGTGTTATGGAGTTACCTCAAAGATTACAAAAAACAGCCTTAAAAATCCTTGATGCAAAAATAGCTTCCTTTGAGGAAATCATTGAAACAACAAATGTTTCACCTCAAGAAGCAGTTGCAAATATACAAGAAATTCTGAATGCTGGATTTCTTTACACGACAAAGATAGGTAATAAGGTATTTTATTCAGTTAAATCCTTTGGTGAAGCAGCTCCCTTAGTAGCACCACCAAGTATTGCTCCAAGTGTAACACCAACAGCTCCTATTGAACCTGTTCAAGCAACAACGGCTTCTGATGCCACGATAGGAGTTGAGGTGACAAAGCGAGATGTTAACAAAGGTAATATGCCTTTCTTAATGAAGCAATTCAAGAAGGAATTGGATAAAGTCTTTAATACAATCATAAATGGGGAATTGCTTCTCATTGTGCTCGATCCGGAAACTGATAAGAACCAAGTTTTGTTAAATATGATTTTGGATACTTTCCAATGTTTTGTCCCTGAACGTGAATTACGTATTGTGAATTTTGCTAATGATTTCATTCACCCTAGAGATGCCGATATTATTCGTATAGATAGAAACCTGATACAATTTTACTCAAATGAAACATTGCTAGATATGGATAGCAAGAAAATCATAAATGGTGATAATTCCATTTATTTAGCAGACATAATAAAAGAAATGTTGAAATTGAAACATCATTCAGAATGTGTTTCTCTTCTAATAAATCGTGTCGCTCTCATAGAGAAACTTGCTCAAGATTGGGCTAAAATAAAGAAGTTAAATCTTCCATCTGAAGATTTCATAACAAATGTGAGAACAAAACATAATCCAGCAATCATTGAAGTTATGGATAATGTTGCTGTTAATCTCTTTATGGACTAATAGTTCACTTAAGAACTATTATCGTCTATTTTTATTTTTTTCATCTAATTTTCAGCTAATTGTGCACTATGTGCTTTAATGCTAAAAGTTATAATTAATAGTGAAGAATCATAATATTAGTTGAAAAGGTAAATATCGAAATCTTTTTCACAGAATGAGGATTTAATCATAATTAAGGTGTTGAAATATGACTGATATTTCAGAAGTTTTGTCAGCTCTGAAACGTGGGGATTTAACCGTTGAAGAAGTCCTGAAAGAGCTGAACGATTTGTTAACAACTGTTAAGAAAGGTATAGATGAACTCAAACAACCAATAGAGAATCTAGTTGAGTTTGAAAAAAGACAGAGTGATGAAATATTACAATTTGAATCAGGCAATTTGTCATTGTCACAAGAAATAGCTTCACTAACTGAAGAAAAAGCTACTAGTGAAAATTCACTTCAAAGAACTCAAGAAGAGTATACTGAGACAACAGAAAAAAGGGTGAAACTTGAGACAAAGGTCAGAGAGTTATCAACAGAATTGTCTAACACAAAGAAAAGGTTAGAAGCAGCAAATGCAGAACTAGCTGTTGAAACTGAAACTAATCAGAAAATAGTAGCTGAATTAAGTACTATTGTTGAATCTGCCGAACAAAAAGTTTTAGGAATTGAAAATCAAGCAGAAAAGGAAAGAGATATCATACGAAAATCAAAAGGTGAACGTATGGCTCTTGAATTTTTGATAAAGAAAAACCACATTGAATTCAATGAAATTAAGGTTATCAACTCATTAGATGGTAGAACTAATACTGATATGGCAACTATCTCAAAAATTACTGGTTTATCTGAAGCTTTAATATCAAAAACTCTACAAGGTTTAGAAAAAAGAAATTTGATTTCCTATGATGGCTCAACAGGAGCTATAACCGTGACAGGGAGTATGAAACTTTAGGAGGGAAAAAAATGACTGATTTTGTAAATATCCGAAGAAACATAATCGCTGAAAAAGAACGACTTGAGAGATTAGCAACTAGCTCAAATCAGAAAATAGCTGATACTGTTAATGAACTTCAGAATGCAGTGGAATTCTTAGATAAAACTGAAGCCACTTTTAAAGAAATGTCTCAAAATCTTGCTGATCGTAAGAGAGATGAAATTAATAGCAAAGATCAAAGGAAAGAATTGCTTTCAATTATTGACACATTGAAAGAAAATATAGAAAGAACGCGAATTTCAATCAAAGATGAAGAAGAAAAAAATGACTCACATGAAAAAGAAATCTCACAACTATCAATAGATCTTAGCAACACCCAGAATGAACTCTCATCTACTCAACACAAAATTACAAACATAAAAGAAAATAATGCTCTAAAAACTCAAGAGAAAACTGATGTAACAGCTAGATTGGAAAACCAGTTGACTGAAGCTCAAAGAATTCTAACTAATCTTTCTGAGGAAAAAGAGAAAGAGGTACAACTAAGCCCTATTTTAGATTTCCTTTTGAAAGAAGTAAGAATAGACATTCCTGAAGTAGAGATATTATCCGTTTTAGCCTATCGAAATCAAGCAATGGGATTGGATGAACTAAAACAAGCGGTTTCAAAAACACCTCCAGTTATTATCTTAAAAGTAATAAGAAGCCTTGATAGTAAGGGTGTCATCAAATATGATGAGAGATTAGACACTATAGAGCTAACAGCTAATTTAGTTTAGGATTGGATTCGACAAAAATTGAATCCCTTTTTTTATCTTATGATTCAAAATATGACAACAAACTTGATACATTAGATGGATTTATTAATATAATTCATGAATATGATTTCGTAGTAAAATATTGACAAAAAACTAATTCATCATTGAAGAGGAAGATTTGTGTGAGCTTCTTACAAAGACTATTCCGGCAAAAAAAACAATTCAAAATTGCAGTCGTAGGATTAGATTCTGCTGGAAAAACTACAATGTTAAATTTCTTACGTTTTGAAAAAAACATTGAAACATTGCCTACAATTGGTGTAAATGTTGAAGTTCTGAAAAGAGAAAATGTTAACTTGAGTATTTTTGATCTCGGTGGACAAATGCATTTTCGAAGTCTTTGGGGAACATTAATGCGAGGGGCAAGTGCGATTATTTTTGTGGTTGATTCCGCAGATAGTGATCGATTAGAAGAAGCGAAAACTGAATTATGGAAAGTATTACTTGATCCTCAATATCCTGATGCTCCACTTCTTATTGTAGCGAATAAACAAGATAAAGTAGGAGCAATGCCTGTTGAGGAGATTGTTCGAGCCTGTAATCTAGATGACCCAGTAAAAATGGGTAGACGTAGCTGGCATATTCAACCAACAGTAGCAACTACTGGACAAGGTGTTGAAGAAGCGATTAAATGGATCGTAATAGAATTAGACAAATTATGATAGTTGGGGGTATTGTTGAATGGTAGAAATCTCAAGACCTATGATCCTTCGGATTGGAACACCGAAAGTTGAAAAAGATATCAAAAAAGTACATAAATTGCTAATTAGTGCAGGATACCAGAAAATTGAGGAAGGAAAATATGCACATAATGCAGAACCTACACTTTCAGCATTGCTACACTTAGATACGATTAAGGATCAAGAAGGAAATCCTTTGGAAGAAGTTATAGAATTAATTCTTTCAGATGCTGATAGTTATGTCAATCAAACAATTTATAATGCGTTGGCAACTGTTTTTCCACTAGAATTAACAAAATAACCAAATAATTGTTCTTTTCTACTGGACTTATCATTTATTCTTTTATTTCAAGCAGAATTTTTTAAACCGAATAGTGGAAACTGAATATAGAGATGCAGTAAAACACAATTAAGGTCTAAGATAAAATGCCAGAAGAGGATTTCATAATCTCATTAGGTATCGAGAGCACCGCACATACATTAGGTATAGGTATAATTGATTCTACAGGGAAGGAATACAGTGATGTAAAATCCTCCTATATGCCCCCGTTTGGTGAGGGAATTCATCCTCGAGAGGCTGCGAGACACCATAGTAATAAGGCATCATCTCTGATCGAAGAGGCTCTGAAAGAAGCAAAACTCAAACCAATGGATTTAACATTAATATCATTCTCAAGAGGTCCTGGAATGGGTCCATGTTTGAGAACAGGAGCAGTGATTGCTCGATCTCTCTCTGGCTTCTATAACATTCCATTAGTTGGAGTAAATCATGTAGTTAGCCATATAGAAATTGGAAAAATATTAACAAAAGCAAAAGATCCTGTAATTCTTATGGTGAGTGGAGGAACTACACAAATTTCATCACTTGTTGATGATCACTATACAATTTTCGGAGAAACCCTGGATATTTCAATAGGCAATTGCTTCGATAAATTCTCTCGAGAAGTAGGAATACATGACCCTAATAATCCGTGGCCAGGACCTGTATTTGATAAAATCGCTGCAAAAGGAAAAGAGTATTTTGAACTTCCCTATAGTGTGAAAGGTATGAGCGTAAGTTTCTCTGGATTATTAACTGCTGCAATACGCCTTGTTAAAGAAGAGGCTATATCAATAGAAAATGCTGCTTACAGCTTACAAGAAACAGCTCTCTCAATGCTAACAGAGATAGCTGAAAGAGCTATAGCCCATACTAGAGCAAAGGAATTATTAGTAGTAGGAGGATTCGCTCGAAATAAAAGATTTCAATCAATGCTTCAAGAAATCTGTGATGATTGGAATTTGAAAATGCTTGTTTGCCCGTATAGATATGCAAGTGATAATGGAACAATGATAGCTTGGGGAGGAATTTTACAATATAAAGCAGCTGGCAGTCTTAAACCAGAAGAATCTTTAGTTTTACCTGATTGGAGAAGTGATGAGGTAAAAATCATCTGGTAAAAACTAAGTTTCAAATTTAATAATCATGAGTGGTTGAAATGATAATTAAAGTAGACATTCGCAAACCAAAGAAAGAGACAATTGAAAAAGCTGTAAAGATACTGAAGAAAGGAGGTATCATAGTTTATCCTACTGAAACAGCTTATGGTTTAGGATGTGACAGTTTCAATGTTCAAGCGATTAAGAAAATTTATGAAATTAAATCAAGACCACTAGATCAACCTCTTTCAGTAATAGTAGATAGTCTAAAAATGATTGAAAGAATAGCTTTTATGCAAGAAAATGCAAAGCTTCTGATTGAAAAATTCCATCCTGGTCCTTTAGTGATTGCTCTAAAAAAGAAAAGTCTTGTCCCTGATGTTTTAAATAAAGATAGAATTGCTTTTCGTATTTCAAATAATGAATTTGTTCAGAACATTGTAAGAAATTTAGGAAAACCAATTGTGTCAACAAGTGCAAATCAAACTGGCTTTAATTCTCCATATTCAATTGATGATGTTTTGGAATCAATAGCTGAAAAGGCTGTTGATTTGATTTTTGATGCAGGATCCTTAGAAAAAAACAAACCATCAACTATTATAGATTTCGTCATGCAATCTTCCCCTCAGATAATAAGAGTTGGAGCAATATCTGCAAAAGAAATTTTTCAAACATTAAAAATAAAAGAAGAATGCTGGGATCAACATCTAACACTCACAAAAGAATGATCTAACAATTGTCCTATTACTTCTTTGCTTTGTCAGAAATTCCTTTTTCAGTGACGAAGAATACACATTCTCTATCAGGTAATCGTGAGGAATCATACATTCTAGCAATACGAGCTTGATCTCTACCTTTACGCAAAAGTATTCTTTGATGTGGTCGGTGCGCCCAAGCAAAACCAAGCGCAGGATGCGGTGATTTGTCAAAAAGACTATCATCCATGGTAGCAATTACTTGATTTGTTACTACAATAGCTATATCAAACCTCTCTATCAATTGCTTCATTGTTTCAGCTAAGCGCATAACAGCTTGTTGTCTCGAAACCAATCTATCTTCGCCAACATATTCTGCTCGAAAATGAGATGCTATTGAATCAATTATGAATAATTTGATATTCCTTTCTTTAATTATCTTTTCAACATTCATTATTAGGAAGGTTAAATGATCAGAATTGTATGTTCTTGTTACAGCAATGTTATTAAGAAATTTAAGTGGCTTTAAACCATTGCTCTGAGCAATTTGTACTATTCTTGTAGAAGAAAATGTTCCTTCAGTATCAATATAATATACTCCTCCCTCTAAACCTCCTTGTTCTGGAGGTAATTGAACATTTATACATAATTGGAAACATAGTTGGGTTTTCCCAGTAGCAAATTCACCAGATACTTCAGTTATTTCTCCTGTGAAAATACCTCCTCCAAGGAGGTTATCTAATTCTGTTGAACCAGTTGAGATCTTTAGACGCTTCTCTTCCTTTACCAATAAATCTGCAGCAGAAATAGGTTTTTGATCTATCTTAGAAATTGCTTCAGTTATTATTTTCTTAGCAATTTCAAGGTCAATCTTGATTTTTTCAGATAATTCTTCAGGAGTTAACCAACTAAGAGATTCAACTGTTGAAAATCCTGCAGATTCTAATTTGTCAAGAAGCTCTTTTGTTACTGATTGTAAATCTTCTAAGTTCTTCTGAAACAAATCCAAACACCTAATAGCTCTTTTTCCCACACTAGTGTTTTTTTATAGGAAATATCTTCTTAATAACTATTTGTGATATGAGGTATAAAATCCCATCTCATACCCTCTAGGTTAAGAAAGTTGATTATCACCATTGATATTCGCTATTAACTTAATGGTGGATAAAGGATTAATACCAAAATTACAGCAATTACCATTAGAATAAAAATAATAGTCCATACTATGAAAGTATTTCTCAATGTATCCGGTTTGTCAAGTAGTCTTAATCTTAAAGAGATTGTAATCACAACCATGATGAATGGCAAGAGAACAATGGGAAAAACTCGTACATTTATTTCTGTTCCAATTAAATTGAAAATAATTTCAATGATTCCAACTACTAACCATGCTAAAGTTGCGAGGTCCATAATTTTGATTTCAAGTGGGTATTCTCTCCAAGCTGCGAATCGTATAGTTTTCTTAGGTTCGGAAATTTCGGTGCTGCTCATAGTTATTCCTCACTGTTTATGTTCAGTTCTAGAATCGAATTTTCTTTAATAATCTTTAAATCTTTTTATGGGATTTTCTTTTAGATTTTTTAGAATATTATATTTCTCCACCAACTAATTCCCTTCTTTTTCTCAATCTATAGATAATTGTCCCCACAATAACGACTCCGTAAAATGTAATTGTAATGCTAAAGATTGTGTTTTGATTAATATTCTTAAGTGGGAGAAGTTCAGCATTTGTATCTCTAAGTTTGAAGAAAACAGCCATTCTCCTGTCAGTGACAGGTTCTACAAAATATCCAGCCATATAAAATAATACTCCATACCAATCACTACTACCATGTCTCGCATATCCATATAACAAAGTCATGTTTAGTGTGCTACCAAAAGTCCTGAACATAATAACCTCGTAATATTTGTCTAATATAGAGATGGATTCACTTCTTGTTGTAGTAGAAGTATAATTCTGAATTTTAACCGTGGAATTAAACGCAAGATCCTGTGGGAAAACCCACATAGGTGTCGGAATGATTTCTTCAGTTCTGTCGAAAAAGTAATCCCAAAACAACCAGATGATATAGGTGTTTTCAGTTGCGATATCTAAATGTCGAGTAAGTAAGTCTTCACTTCCACCTGTGGTTTCATTATAGAAATCTAAAGGTGAAACAACTTCAACATGGAATTCTCCATAAATATGGGTGTCATCTAGCATTGTTAAATATTCAATGGATAAAGTTCCGGATGCAGCAATAATACTGCCAGTAGACTGTGTGATATCATAAAGTAATTCCATCCCAACAAATGGAAATAGTTCCTCATCTTCCTGAGCATTAACTGTCAAAGGGTTTATCTCAACGAGTTTGCTGGTTAAATCTACAAAGAAAATACAGAGTACGATTAGTGAAACTTTAATGAAAATTTTACTTGGAATTCTTTTTCTAACCAGCATGATATATCTCACATTCACAAATATACTTACTAACTTGTCAGTATTTATTGTTTCTATTATTTTCAAGTAAAAGAAAGCAAATGTATTAAAGATTATTACTCGACTTTCCTAACAACTAGGAAGAATTTTAACTTTGAAAAACCATTAACTTATAGTTTACGCAAAATTATGAGGAACATGAATGGACCCAATAATTAAGGTGGAGAATGTATCAAAAATATTCGGTCGATACATATCCCGAGCTAGAGTAACTTCATTACGAGATATTGATTTCACAATCAAAAAAGGTGAAAGAATTTGTTTATTCGGTCCAAATGGTGCTGGAAAATCAACTTTAATGAAAGCAATAATGGGCTTACTCAAGCCAACAGAAGGGCAAATCTACATTAAAGGTTATAATGTTCGATGGAACCCACTAAAAGTAAAACAAAGCATAGGTTACTTGCCTTCTGAGTTAGATTTCTATCTGAATACCCCATGTAAAGAATCGCTATTTCATTTTGGAATTTTGAGAGGCCTTCCCAGAAAAGTAGCATTGCAAGAGACTGATAGATTATTAGAATTAATTGGCTTAGCAAAATGGTGGGATCTACCTCCAAAATTAATGTCATCAGGTATGAAACAAAGATTTAGTCTTTCATTAGCAATTATTGGAGATCCGGAGATAATTCTCTTTGATGAACCAGTCGCCTTTATAGATGTTCAAGGAAAATTGAAAGTCTATCAATTAGTACAAGATTATGTTAAAGACAAAGCAAAAACAGTCATCATGTCCACACATAATATCCAAGATGCTCTAGTAATGAGTGATCGTTTAATCCTCATGGATAGAGGACGAATAATAGTCGATGGACCAATTACAGAAGTTATTACAAAACGATGTAAGTCTATGGAAATTATCCTATCACAAGACGTTCCCTCTAAAAAGGAAATAGTAAAAGTTATTGGAGAAGAGGATTTCGAGCTCTCGGGCCGAAAAATCTTGGTACGATCAGAAAATGCTTTGCAAATTAGCACCTCAATTGTAAATAGACTCCAAGAGAATAAAATCTCGGTGTTTTCATTCAGACCTTTTGTAGAACAGAGGAGAACTAAAAACGATGCGGAGGAAGCAACCTAGGTGATGCATTATGGGAACAGAACCTCTTGAACCTCAAAAAAAGAACTTTTTCAGTCGTTTATTTATGCAAATAACAGAAAGAAATCCCCTCTTAGAAATCCGGGAAACAAGTGAAATAGTAAGATACGAATTCAAAAGAATAATTCTAACATTAAAATTCTTTATTGCCTTATCTTTTGTTTTGCTTCCCGCAATAATATTCTTGAATTCAATTGCAAGCGATTATGAAGCATTACTACTAGATTTTGGAGTAGATGCATTTAGAGCTTTCAGCGCAGCAGGATTTGTGAATATTGGACAATTCCTCCTACAAATGATTGGAATTATGTTGACATTAGACAGTTTTGGAAAAGTAGCTGATGATAGTATGAAGAGATATTTTGCATTACCAGTAAGAAAAAATAATCTATACATTGCTCATGCAATAACTGCATTTTTGGGGACCATTTTAACAGGACTACTTGGCATAATAGTATTCAATCTAATACTCTGGATTTGGACAGGAGTCTCGTTAACATTCTTGCTAATAGTAAAATCATTCTTTTTAATATCAGCAGGAGCATTTCTAGCAATATCAATAACCACTTTATTTGTTATAATCGCGAACTTTTTCGGTTTCGCAAGTTCTATAGCCATAGTTCCAACACTCTTTATTTTCTATATTATCCCCTTCCTAGTTAATTTCGTAACATCTTTCGCATTTGGTTTGCCAGAAGCATATCAATGGACGTTTATGTATCAACTGGCAGTCGCAACGGATTTCATGATAGAACCTTTCATCGGACTGCAACTGAGTCTGGAACAAGTAACAAATAGGAATGCATGGTTAATAATTGGAATAATCAGTGGTATCACACAAATACTATCACTAATTATTTTTGCTGGAAGTGAAAAATAAAAGAAAGAGGAAACTAAATTCTTGGTTTTATGTAGTTAGTTTCCATTAATAGATCTGTTAAGTTACGAGCATATTTTATCTTTTCCGAAACGATTTTGTAAAGCTCTTCTTCTTCCATTTCATTTCGAGCGATCCCTTGTTCAATAGCTTTCATTCCTACTCGTGTAGCCTCGAGTAAATAGACTTCAGTTTCACTCATTTTGGGTATCACATAGTCTTCCTTCAAACCATTCTTCTCTGCAACTTCAACTAGAGCATGTGCAGCAGCAATACACATTTCATCTGTAATTGTTTTCGCATGAACATCCAATGCTCCACGGAAAATAGCTGGAAATCCTAAACTATTGTTGATCTGATTTGGAAAATCACTGCGTCCAGTGCCAACTACTTTAGCACCAGCATCTTTAGCATCCCAAGGCCAAATTTCAGGAAGCGGATTTGCACAAGCAAATACAATGGAATCTTTAGCCATATGAGATATCCATTCTTCCTTTATAGTCCCAGGTTTAGAACGAGCAGCAGAAATTACAACATCAGCACCTTTGGTAGCATCACCAAAATCACCACTAATGTCATCTTTATTTGTTTTATGAGCCAAATCGTATTTGAATGGGTCATATTCCTTTTGTGCAATAACATCTTGACGTTTATCATTGAGAATGCCTTTTGAATCACACATGATAATGTTATTCGGATCAGCACCTGCAGCTATTAACAAATATGCAGTCCTAGTGTTTGCTGCACCAACACCAAGCATAGCAATTTTAGCTTGATCAAGTTCTTTACCAACAAATTTCAGAGCACCAAGAACACCTGCAAGAACAACAGTGCCAGTTCCTTGAGCGTCATCGTGAAAAACTGGGATTTCAACTTCAGGATCATTTCTTAACGCTTCAAGCACTTTGTAGCACTTGGGTTTAGAAATATCCTCTAAATTAATACCTCCAAATGATGGTTGAATGAGTTTAACTGTTCGGATGATATCTTCAGGATCCTTAGTATTCAAACAGAGAGGAACTGCATCAACACCACCCAAGTATTTGAAAAGTAAGCTCTTCCCCTCCATTACGGGCATTGCAGCTTCAGGACCGATATCCCCTAATCCTAACACTCGGGTTCCGTCAGAAACGACTGCAATAATATTGGATTTGTTAGTGTGCTCATAAACTTGTTCTTTGTCCTCTTTAATTGCTAAACAAGGAGCAGCAACTCCTGGAGTATACCACACACTGAAAGCATCAAATCCCCATATAGAACATTTAGGAACAGTCTGCATTTTACCTTTGTAATATGGATGTAGTTTCATAGCTTCTTTCTCAGGTCTCTTAGCCTTCTTTATCAATTCTTCTTCAGTAACTTTTTTCTCTGTCAATCCTTTCATCTTCTCAGAATAAGTTTTATGAATGGAATAGCTTGAACTATTTAAAATATCCATCGCTTCAAACTATAAAAGAAATATTTAACAAGAAATGATTTTATCAAAAAAAGAGAAATGCTTAAAACAGATGAGGAAAAGAACAAAACAAGCTAGGTATACGAGTCGAGGTAGCCTAGCCTGGTTTCGGATGTCCATGCGTGTTCATTCGCCAGAATGGGCGCCTGACTCATAATCAGATCAATGAAAATCAGGGCCAGATTTGATGGGACATCAGGAGGTCGGGGGATCAAAGCCCCCCCTCGACACCATTAATTTCAATGTTTAAAACAATTTTCGAGTTTTTTTTAATTCAGAAGCATGTGTGATAGTATAATAAAAATCTAAAACTCAAATTATACGATACTATTCATCATATTGGATATCAGATGCGGTTTGTGTTATTACGTCAGAATACTTACTTAAAACACGTTTTCTCTCTTCATGCAACATAAGAAATATGTTTTATATGAATTTAACATAGCAAGCTTCTGAAATATCACTAGCTCTTTTTTTTATACTAATTATTTTGCTTATAATTGGTATCGATTTCTTAACTTCATCTGTATATAGTTTTGTAATAAGCTTGTCTGATTTGAAAAATATCTTAGCTATGCGTCCATATAACGTTTCAGAGGCTGTTTGACCTATTTTAACTCACTTGCCTGCTTGAATAATCAAACCATTCTTTTTAAAAACAACAAGATATTTCTAATTGGTTTTTCCTCTAAGCTCCTTTTTTTTTTAATTTCTAATAGCATTTTTTCTTTGAAAAAAGTCATAACCATTCTCAAATAAATTAGAATGTATGTAAGGAATATTTAAGAATAAGTTAGATTACCACATAATTATGAATCAGTCCAAATTAAAAGAATTAACAAGTAAGATCTATTATTTACCTTTTGGTGAAAATTATCGCCCTAATTTGGTAGCAATAGTAGGAGCACAAATTACTTTATTAGTAGATGCAGGGAATTCTCCAAAACATGCAAAATTGTTTTTAGAAGAATTATCTAAATGTGATATCGCACCCATAAAATATGTAGCTTTAACTCATTGGCATTGGGATCATCATTTCGGATTAGCAGCAATGAATTTTACAAGTATAGCTCATTTCAAAACAAAAGAGAAAATGGTAGAACTAAGTCACTTTTCTTGGGATGATGAGTCAATACAAAAAAGAGTGGAAGAAGGAACAGAAAATATCTTTGTGAGAGATGGTATCAAACAAGAATTTCCTGAAGCAAATAGAACAATTCAAATTGGTACCATAGATATTTCATTCACTGAAAAATTAGAAATTCAGCTTGGTGATCTCTTTTGTATAATAGAGAACGTTGGAGGAGATCATTCATCCGATTCTAGTATAATATTCGTTCCAGAAGAGAAGGTTGTCTTAACCGGTGATTGTTTATCTCCAAATCCTTATAGAAAAGACGGCAAAATTGAATATCGAACCGAAAAATTATTTCCTTTGATTGACAAGCTTAAAAGCTATAATGCTGAATATTATGTCAATTCACATGGTTTACCAATGACTAGAACGACCTTTGAAAAGTGGTGTCAGGAATTTATTTTAATTGGTTCGTTAGTAGAGAAACAGAATAAGCAATTCGAAGAAATTCTAAGTGAATTAAAAAACAAAGCTCACAAAGAAAACAAAGCTATTGATGATAGTTGGCTCGAAGAAAAAAGTTTTATTATTCAAGCATTTCTGAATGGTTTAGATTGAACTAAAAGGAGAAATGTTTGTGTTCGAGCTATTTCTTCTTTTGAGTAGTTCTTTTGTTTTTATTTTTTGGGTAATATTATGATTGAGATATAAGTTATTGCTAGGTTACTTTTTTTAAAGCTATAAAATCTGGAAAAGATTAGGTAATAAAATCGCAACCCAATTCGAGCTCAACATATTGCTTGAATACTTTAGCAAGTTTACAACCCTTTACAATATACTCTCCTTTATCATTTTGAAAAACGTCTTCATGAAGACCAAATTTGATGTGACGTCAGGAGGTCGTGGGATAAAAGCCCGCCCTCGACACCATTCATTCTAGGATTTTATGCAATCATTAAGTAATTTTTTCAATTCTGATGCATGTGTTATTAAGTAGTATATATCAAGAAATTGATTAACAAGATTCAATTCATTATATTTAGCATCAACTGCAGTTTTGGTAATTTCTTCTGAATATTTACTTAATACTCGTTTTCTTTCATTATGCAGCATAATATAACACTCTTTTACAAATTTAGTAAGGCACTCTTCTGAGATTTCTTTTGCTTTTTTTTCCATACTAATTATTTTTGCAATAATTGGTATTGATTTCTTAATCTCATTTACACGTAGTTTTGTAAAATCCTTATCTGATTTGAAGTAAACCTTAGCTGTACGACCATATAATGTTTCAGATGCAGTTTGACCCATCTTAACTCGTTTACCTGCATGAACTACTAATCCTAATTTTATCAAGATATCAAGATATTTGTAAAGTGTTTTACCTTTTCGTTCAGCTTTTTCTCTAATTTCCTTCTTCTCTTTATCTTCTAAAGGCATCTTTTCGATTTTTTTAGCAATAATCAAATTATATTCTCTTTCCAATTCTTTAACAGACATGGGTCCTTTTCGTAAAGCAATTAAAATTGGTTCATATCTTGGATCTTCTATTACTTCCCAAATTTTTTTGTCACCTAAGATTTCAAATGCTTTTTCTTCTGTAGTTACAAAATCTCGATAATCCAATTTCATCACATGCATTTAATAATTATTTAATAATGCTAAAGGATTAAAACTTTTCTCCAGTTATGAAAAAATGTTTCTCTAGTTATAGAAACATTAATATATAGAATTAGAGAATTATTTCTCTATAATTGGAGAAAATTGTCTGTGATAAATGATGTTGGAAACAGAAACTAAGCAACCAAAAATACAATCAAATATGAAAGGTTTCATGTTTTTCTGGTCTGGCCAATTAGTATCAATATTAGGATCTACTATTATACAATTTGTATTAACATGGTGGATCACTATTGAAACATCGAGTCCGCTTTTATTATCATTAGCTATGTTTGTTGGTTTTATACCAACGATAATCTTAACTCCTATTGCTGGAGTATTTGTTGATAGATGGAATAGAAAAGCACTAATTGGTACTGTTGATTTTCTACAAGCAGCAGTAACCGTAGTATTACTGTTCCTTTTCAGATATGATTTTGTTACTATTCCTATTTTATTGATCTTCTTAGCTGTTCGAGGAGTGTTTCAAGCGTTTCATCAACCAAGTCTTATGGCCTTAATTCCCATTATGGTTCCTCGAAAACATCTTGGTCGAGTAAATAGTATTGCTTTTTTCTTCAACAGCATCATATTCCTCATAGGTCCTATCATTGCTGCTTTCTTGTATAAATTTCTAGCAGTTTACCATATTCTGTGGATAGATGCTGCAACATTTTCTATTGCTGTCATTCCATTAATCTTCATAAAAATTCCAAAGATTATCAAAGAGAAAGTAGAGACCAAAGAAAAGAAGAAGTTTTTTGCAGACCTTAAAGTAGGATTTGCCTTTATTAAAGAGAAAAAAGGATTGCTTCCACTCCTAGGTGCATTTACAGGAGGAAATTTCTTTATGATGCCTTTGTTCACCTTACTCAATCTTTTTATTTATTCTACGCATGCTGGAACTGAAACAAATTTAGCTTTTGTTCTTGCATTTAATCAAGCTGGAGTGATCGTCGGATCAATACTCTTTATAATATGGAAAGGATTTAAGAAAAAAGCACTTGGTGTCATAATTGGTCTTCTCTGCATGTATTCTGGTTTCATGTTTCTAACATTCGCTCCGAGTCAGTGGTTCTGGTTTATAGGCATAGGTTTTATGATAATAGGATTCGGTTTGCCAATGGCGAACATCTCAAGTCAAACCATTTGGCAATCTGTAGTTCCAAAAGAGAAGTTAGGTAGAATTATGTCAGTAAGAATGGCTATTGCTCAATTTACTGCGCCTCTTGGTATGATATTGAGTGGCGTTATAACTGATGCTATTGCTAGAAGACTTGCTAAGAATGTTGCTCAAGACGTTGCTGATGCATTATCAATAAAGTACATCTTCATCGGAGCGACGGTTTTAGGCATAGTTTTTCTAGCAATTTCATGGTTATTCACCTCAATGAGACATGTTGAACAAGGAATTATTCCCATAGAAGATGATGCATTGAAGTTAGAAACAGATGATCTTTTTGATGTAGAACCTTCCACAAAATTAACAACAGTGGATTAGAATTCAAACCTATATGTAATAGGTTTGAATAATCCACTTTCTTTTTTTATAAAACTCAATAATTATTTGATATTTTTTGCGAGTAAAAAAAAGATACCTTTTAATGTAATGTGTTTGCTAGTTCTTGAATGTAAAGAAAACATTTATACAAAAGCGGTAATATTTCGTTTTATACGTTTAAATCGAAATTTCGACAATGAATAACAGGAGATTTGTTCCTTGAGCGAAAAAAGTAATAGTGGTCGTCGAAGAAAACAGAAAAAAAGAGTGGGTATTCCACGTGGTCTACTTTACTATTACTTTGATACTATGTGGGAAAGCTTTTTTGGAGCTTTAGGAGCAGAAGTGGTTCTTTCATCTGAATCAAATAAGAAGATAAAAGATACTGGTGTGCTGGAAACTCTTGATGATGAATGCTATTCTACCAAGCTATATCATGGTCACGTTTTAGATTTAGTAGATGAAGAGCTTGATTACTTGTTTGTTCCTAGATTTGCAAGTCGTAATAAGCAAGAAGTGGGTTGCCCGAAATTTGTTGCTCTCGCTGATGTTCTCCAACATACCAAGGAGAATCTTCCACCAATCATTGGACCTTATTATAGTACTTCTCGAGAAAAACATGGTTTTTGGCGTCTCGTCAGAATAATCTTCGAGATTGGATTTAAATTCACAAAAAATCCTCTACGTATAATCTATGCTGCTCTTAAATCTCTGAGAGATCATAGAAAATCAAAGAAAGAACTCGTAAAAAGTGAATATATTCTGAAGAAATGGGAACGATCAGAAATTTTACTGAATGATCCTCCTTTGAATACTAACGGAGATGAAATACTGAAGGTAGCACTTGTCGGCCATTCCTATGTTATTAACGATAGTTTTGCTTCTCTAGGTGTTCGTAAAAAACTTCAAGAACTGGGGATTGACATTGTAACCTCTGAACAAATGCCAAGAAATCTCATTAAGAGACAGCTCCTTCGATTATCCATGAGAAATTATGGCTTAGAGTTTCCTGAACCAGAAAAACTTCCTAAAAAAGAATTACAGAAGCAATTTGTTGGAAGGAATGATTATCTTTACTTTGAATTTGAACACGAAATAGTTGGAACAGCAATGCATTTCCTCGAGACAAACTCGATAGATGGGATATTAATGCTTGTTAATTTCATCTGTGGTCCAGTCTCAGTCACAACAGAATATGCAAAACAATTTGCTAAGAAAATAAAGGCAGAAACCCCACTAGCCATACTTACACTTGATGCTCATACTGGTGAAGCAGGTTTCCAAACTAGATTAGAAGCATTTAGCGATATTCTTAGAATGAAGAAAAGTACCGGCACACTCTCTGAATCTGTAAAGGAGAAATCTGAATTTATAATATTTTGAAGGAGTAGAAAGAAAATATGTCTATAGTTACTTACCCCCATTTTGGTCCTCTAACAAGACTCTTTAAAGCGGTTTTTCAAGTATTAGAAGTTCCAGAAGAACGAATTGTTGCTCCTTCAGTTCCTAACAAACGAACTCTCGATATTGGATCAGAGCATTCTCCTGAATGGATGTGCACTCCCTTCAAATTAAGTTTAGGTTCACTCATTGAAAGCTTGGAAAGAGGGGCTAATCATGCTTTTCAGATTGGAGGAATCGGAACTTGTCGTGCAAGTTGTTATGGTCCAGTTCAAAGAGTAATAATCGAAGATCTTGGTTTTAGTGCTAAGTTTTCTAATATTGATTATCATTTACCCATTGACATGTTAAAGGATTTCAAATCGGTTAGTAATGGTTTTACTTTTTTGCAAACAGTAGCAGCTATCCGTAAGATTTGGGTGAAAAATTATTCTCTTGACTTAACCGAGAATTTGATTAATTTTTATCGAGGAGTAGAAATAGAGAAAGGGCAGACAGATAAGGTTGCTAGTGAAGTATATGATAAATTATTCGATATTCATCGTGTTCGAGAAATTAAGAAATACCACAAAGAAATACCAAAAATCTTTAAAGAGAAAATTCCAATTGATGAAGATGCCGATCCCTTGAAAATCGGTGTTATCGGTGAAATCTACGTTGTTCTAGAACCAATGCTTCACTTGGATTTGTATCGACGATTGAATGATTTGGGAGTCATTTGTCGAAATACTGTTTCATTAAAGAAATTCACAGATATCCCTGCGAAGTTTAATCCATTTGTTAAAGAATACTATAAAGTTTATAGAGAAAAAGCACGGCCCTATATTCAACAATACTGTGGTGGGGATGGACAGGAAAGCATCGGAGCAACAATCTTGTTACGGGAATTAGGTTGGGATGGAATGGTCCATATTTGGCCATTCAGTTGTATGCCTGAATTAAGTGCTCAAACTGTCATTCCTGTTGTTTCACATGATACTGGAATGCCTGTTCTTCCAATGGTTGTAGATGAACAAACAGGTGAAACAGGATATCAAACAAGATTAGAAGCATTTGTTGATATGTTAAAAATAAAACGCGAAAAAGAACGAGCTGGAAAACCACCAGAAAAAATATCTTGGGAGAAATTTAATTATGACTAAAAATTGTAATTGTCCAACTGAACCAGAATTAGTTATCACTGAATCCCCTACTGGCGAGGAATTAATTGAAAATATCGAAGAAGAACTCTCAGTAAAAGATGAATCTGAGAAGTTCTATTTAGGAGTAGATGTGGGTTCTATAAGTACAAATCTTGCAATTATTGATGGGCAGAAGAGGCTAATTAAGTCTGTTTACATTCGTACAGAAGGACGACCAATACAATCAATTCAAAAAGGAGTTACTCTCTTAAAAGAGATGGTTGGCGAGGATTTTCAAATCGTTGGCGTAGGTGCAACTGGAAGTGCAAGGCAATTAACAGGATTATTAGTCGGTGCTGATGTAGTAAGAAACGAGATTACTGCTCATTCACTTGCTTCTCTCCATGAGAATTCTGAAATACAAACAATTATGGAGATCGGAGGACAGGATAGTAAAATCATACTAATTAGAAATGGTGTTCCTGTCGATTTTGCCATGAATACTGTTTGTGCAGCAGGAACAGGTTCATTTCTGGATCAACAAGCAAATCGTCTTGAAATACCAATCGAGGATTTTGGAGGATTAGCAAGTAAATCAGATAACGCTGTTGCTATTGCAGGGCGTTGCACAGTTTTTGCAGAATCAGATATGATCCACAAGCAACAACTTGGTCATCCAGTTGAAGATATTATTCGTGGATTGAGTGAAGCATTAGTACGCAATTATTTGAATAATGTTGGAAAAGGAAAGGATATTCGTGGTCCGATTATGTTTCAAGGTGGAGTTGCAGCTAACATTGGTATAAGGGATGCCTTCAGACGATCTCTCATAAAATCAGGAAAGATAAGCCATAAAGATGAATTAATCGTTCCTGAAAACTTTTTTGTTATGGGAGCTATTGGTGCTGCTATTCTCGCATTGAATAAAATGGTTAAAAATCCTGAAGCAAAAACGAAATTCGTTGGTTGGCAAATTCCAGATATTCAATATAAAACAAAGGGATTTGAGTGCAAAGATTGTCCAAATATCTGTGAAATAATTGAGGTTTATATGGACGAAGAAGTAATCGCTCGATGGGGTAGTAAATGTGGGAAAAGGGATCTCTAACAGTTCTGATTTTTAATTGATAATTTGGAGATATTTTCATGAAAAATAATCTAAAAAAGGAAAATCATCATATTGAACTTTCAGAACCAGGACCAATGCTTCCACCTGTTCCTGCGATAATTCTAGGAGTAAAAGGTGATGAGAAAACAAAGGATGATTTAACTTGTGTATGGACCTTTGTTCTTGAAGGAACACCTCCTCAAGTTGGTATAAGCGTCGGTAAAAAAAGTGCTATTTCAGGTCACTACCAAGTTGCTTTAGATCTAATAAACAAACATGGTGAATTCACATTAAATGTACCTGATGCTTCATGGGTAGAAGCTTTTGATATAATTGATATGTGTGCGTCAGAACGAGATGATAAATTTGCTCGAGCTGGGTTAACTCGAGTGCAATCTAAAAAGATTAATGCACCTGGCATTGCCGAAGCTCCAATAATCTTGGAATGTCGAGTTATATCCTCTCATGATCTACTGCCTAAACGAACAGTTTTCTTTGCAGAGGTTCTTCGTACCATAGTTCATCCTGGAGTAACAGATGATGAAGGGCGATTGATTCCGGAATCCAAACCATTTTTTGGGATGCTTGCTGGCTGTGGGGAATTTTGGACCTTCAAAGAAAAAGTTGGGCATATTGGCCAAACAAAGGGAATTGAACACATAAGATACTGAAGGCTTACACATTAGGCTTAATCTTTCTCTTAATCTTCATTAATTTCTTTAGATCATCAATTAGGATAGAATCTTCTACCGTGAAAAACATCCAACGACCATCATGCAGCTGTTTGGTATTATCGAATTTATTTAATACGAACTCACTAAAATCATCTCTTGCTGCTTGAAACTTCTCTACTTCTTTCTTACCAAAAATAATCTGGGTGGTAAAGCAATCTTTTGATGGGTAAAGTGCACACCAGGTTTTATTGCTCTTGCGAAAACGAATCGCCCAACCCCATTTCTTACCATAATTCCTCTTTTCAGGTACGAAATCGTAATTGTCATTAAGAAAGGCAGTAATCTCCTTCCAAGCATCTCCTGCTTTTCCAACGAACGCTAGTATTTCGTTATCTGTTGGTTCTTTCTCTGATATCAACCTAATTGGATCTGATTCTTCATCAGACATAATTTCTCACCTATTTTATCATTCTCTAATTAAGTATGGATTTAGATGCTTTAAATCCTCATTTTTTTTATCGAAAATTTCACGGTCTCTCTCTGTAGTTTCTACGACAGCAAGTGTGCATTTATCATCGCCACAAGCTTCACATGTTTTGTGAATTATTTTCTGTGAAGGATCTGCAGCCATACTCTTAGCGGGATCAACATAACAATACAGTGCCCCTAATTCCAATTCATCATATTCTTTGAATACTTTTGCAAGTGTGCATCCTCTGACGATGTATTCTCCCTTATCATTTTGAAAGACTTCTTTATGAACGCCAAATCTTGGTAAGTCCCTAGCTCCTTTAGCTGTATTCTCACCGATTCTTGTACCATATTCAGCAATTGCTTTTATAATGAGTTCTTTTCCCTTCTTTTTACCAAATTCATCAATCAAGACTTTAGCATAAGATAAATGCATTAATGCTAATCTCTTAATAGCAATTTCTACTTCTAAGGCTGCTTCATCTATAGAAATGGTTTTGCTTTCTTCACTCACTTTGAGTTCACCAGTTTCTAGATGTCTGTATCAACCTATATTTTTTTTCAACAAAAAGAATAAGAGGTAACAAACGATATTGATTTCAGAAACAATATGCTTGGATTTGACTGAAATGACCAAGATAGTTGACCTTCAAGAAATAAAAGAAATATTAAGAAACATAGATCCAATTCAAGAAATAGAGGATGGTTTTGTTGCATTCTCTCAAGGGAACGTTGTGGTTCCTCCAGTAGGTGAGATGATTTTTGAAGATCCTCCCGGGGAAGCTCACATAAAATATGGTTTCATTAAAAATGATGATTTTTATGTTATTAAAATCGCATCAGGTTTCTATAATAATCCAAAAATAGGTCTTCCAAGTTATGACGGATTAATGCTTCTTTTCAATCAAAAAACAGGTGAACTAATTTCGGTATTACTTGATGAAGGACATTTAACTAATGTAAGAACAGCTGCTGCAGGGGCAGTTGTTGCAAAGTATTTAGCACCCAAAAAAGTGACTCGAATTGGAATTTTTGGTGCAGGCGTTCAAGGAAGAATGCAGCTGGAATATCTCAAAGGGATTATCGATTGTAATGACGTTATAGTTTGGGGTATTGATCAGCAAGAGTTAGAAGATTACAAAAAGGAAATGGAGAAACAAGATTACAAAATAGAAACAACAATGCAATCAAAGGATATTACCTCATCCTGTAATTTCATTGTAACGTGTACTCCTTCAAGAAAACCTTTGATCCATGTTGATCAAATTGAAAAAGGAACACATATTACCGCAATGGGTTCGGACACTCCGGAAAAACAGGAGCTAGATGCTGCAATTCTAGGAAAAGCAAATCGAGTAGTAGTTGATAGTATAGATCAAGTTCAGAGTCGGGGAGAAAGCTATCATGCGTTAGAGTCTGGAATAATTAAGAAAGAAGATTTAATCGAATTAGGAACAATTATTCCAGATAAAACACTTCATAGACAATCAGATGATGAGATAACAATTGCCGATCTAACAGGAGTAGCTGTTCAAGATATTCAAATAACTAAAGCAGTCTGGAAAGGTATAGCACCTACCGAGTAAAACTAGTGTGTCTCGGAGTAACTATGATAGGTCATCACCAGGTGCTAGCCAAGCATTGATCCTGATTCAACTTGTCAGATCTCTTCATTGACACAAATAACAATCTCTGTTCTTCCATCAAAAATCTTTCCAATAATATAGTTTTGATTTATAGAATGAATTAACTTTGACATAGAACTTTAGTTTATTCACAAACAATTTATAATAAGAAAGACCGTTAATATTCCTTAAGAAATTTCGTGAGATGTTTGTCTAAATGCACAATAATATCTCTTCTGACTCCCGAGTAAAAATGGAAGTATCAGAGGTAATGACCTCTACTGTTTTTTCGATCTATCCGGATCAAACAGTAGAAGAAGCAGCAAAATTAATGTTGAAGAAAAAAGTGGGTTGTATTATAATACAACCAAGAAAAGGCGAGAAAACTCCCCTTGGGATCATTACTGAAAGAGATATCGTTACTCGAGTTGTTGCGATTGGTAAAAATCCTTCAGATGTAATGGTTGATGAGATAGCAACCAAACCAGTAGTTTCTGCAAATCCATCACTTGATGTTGCAAAGGCAATGTCTATTATGGCTAAATTGAATATTAGACGTTTAATCATTGTGGAAAATAACAACGTAGTGGGTATAGTAACTTACAGAGATTTACTGAAAATTGCACCTGGGTTACTAGAAATTGCCCTTGAATATGAAAAAATTGGTTTTGGAACAAAAACAGAAGATGATATCATAGATCTCGCAGATGAAGACTATGACAAAGATTCAGAGTTAAATTCCCCAGATTTATCTTTAGGATTTTACTGTTCCTTATGTGGAGAATGGTTTGAAGATGAACCAATTTACAACTCTGATGACCAACCTTTATGTAGTGACTGCGACGCAACAAGATGAATAGATGAGTTATCGCAAATCATAAAAAGTGATTAACGCTCAAAAAAATGGAGAAAAAAAAATCAGGAGATATAAAATAATTTCTAGGAGGAAATTATATGAAAGTTTCAGAAGTAATGTCAACTGAATTTGAAACAATAGAAAAAGATCAGAGCCTATATAATGCTTTGATTCTCATGAGGAAGAAGAAAGACACCTCGAGACTAATTGTAATTCAAGGTGAAAAACCGGTAGGAATTATATCCTTCCGTGATGTAGCAAATAGATTAGGAACTTATAAAACAGAAGGAATTTCCCCTAAAAGTTTGCGTGTTTCAAGTGCAATGACTTATCCAATTTTACAAATTGATAAAAACGAGGATGTTGAAACAGCTGCCAACATGATGTTTGAGAACAGAGTTTCCAGCTTACTAGTCATGGAAGACGAAAAATTAATCGGAGTTATGAGAAAATTCGATCTTTTGAAAGTATATGCTACATGCAAGAAAATAAAAGTTAAAGAACTTATGACAGAAAATCCGATCATGATAACTGCAAGTGAACGAGTCATATCTGCTCGAAACACTATGATAGAAAAGAAATTCAGTGTTTTACCTGTTATGGAAGAAAGTACTATTGTAGGAATTATTGATGATGCTACACTTGCAGATGCATTAGCAAGATTTCGAGAGCAATTCTCAGTAAAACATCAAAAAACTAGACTCCATGAATTCTTTATAGGACAAGTTATGAAATCAGATCCTCCAATAATCGATGAAAACGCTCCTTTATGTGATCTTATCACAGTCTTTCAAGAAACAAATTACAAAGGAGTATTTGTAGTTGATAAAGCAGAGAAACTAGTAGGAATTGTCACACTAACAGATATAACAAAAGCTATCGTTGAAGGCAAGAAATAAGAATGGATTAATGCAATTTATTCACTAACAAAAGTGATTTACAAAGAATAATGGCAAAGGAGAGCACTTGAGGAGTACTTTCAGTGACAGTTGACACCAATATAATAAATGGAAAAATTTTCACTACAGAGGGATTCTTAGAGGGTGGTATCTCCATAGAAAGGGATCGAATTATTAAAGTTGGAAAAGAACCCTCACTCCCAAAAGCCTCAACCAGAATAAATGCTAAAGGAGCTCTCATTTTACCAGGTTTAATAGACATACATGTGCATTTCAGAGATCTCGAGCAAAAATATAAAGAAACAATGATAACTGGAACAAGATCTGCAATTGCTGGTGGAGTGACCAGTGTTCTAGATATGCCTAACAACAAACCACCAACCAATACTGCACAACGAGTAAAAGCTAAGAAGCAAATAATTCAAGAAAAGGCTGCTGCAAATATAGGATTTTATTCTTTAATACCAGAAAACGTAAAGGAGATCATTCCGCTTTTTAAAGAAGGAATATTTGGCTTCAAGATTTATCCCGCATCACCTATTTATCCACCAAAAGAAAATCAAAAATTGCCTGAAATGTTGAAATCCCAAGCAGAATACAAAATACCCTTGATTGTGCATCCTGATAATGGTTATGCAGATAGAAATGAAAAATTGCTCTTGGAAAAAAACATGCCTGTGATTGATGCTTTCTTAAAAGCCCATAATCAAATTGATGAAGCACAAGCATTGAAGGAGTTCATTGAATTAAGTAAAACTAGCGGAAACTCCCTGCACTGTTCTCATGTTACAGCGAAAAAAACAATTGAATTACTTGAAACAAATAAAGAAGAAACCAATCTTTCAAGTGAGATTTGTGTTCATCATCTCTTCCTAACCGAGAGTGATTTGAGAAAGATGAAAGCACAGGCAAAATGCTTGCCACCTGTAAGAACACAGATCGATCAAACAGCCTTATGGGAAGCCTTGAACAACGGATTAACCAATGTAATAGCAACTGATCATGCACCACATTCCTATGAAGAAAAACATTGTGAATTTGAATCAGCAGCATCAGGAATACATGGATTAGAAACAATGCTTCCATTAATGTTTACCGCAGCAGCAAAAGGGAAAATAAGTTTCGAGAAATTAATACCTGCGTTAACAACAAATCCCGCTAAATTAATGGCTATGAAAAATCGCGGAGAACTAAAGCAAGGGAATTTCGCAGATGTAGTGGTGGTTGTAAAGGAAAAAGGAAAAATAACTGCTGAGAATTTTGAATCAAAAGCAAAGTGGACTCCATTCGACGGTAGGGAAGTCCTCTATACACCAAAATACGTGCTGGTAAATGGTTTATTATCAAAAGAAGATGATCATATAATTTCAAAGGCAAATGCTGGTAAAATCTTAGAAAGAGAGTATGATGTCAAATTACCGGACAAATTAATTGATGATGAGGAGTGAACAACCATCTCTTCGAAAAAAGATAGAGTAATGAAATTCGTTGTCGATCAAATGTATCATCGATTAGCTCGATGGCTAAGAATGCTGGGATATGATGCTGTATATGACCAGGATTTTGTGGATCAAGACTTCATACAATTAGCAAAAGATGAAAATAGAATTATCCTTACTCGAGACGAGGATTTGAAAAGAAGAGCTCAAAAACTAGGATTACAAGCGGTAACAATAGATGCCCCTACTATAGAAGAGAGACTGATAATTTTACAGAAAGAGTTAGGAGTGGAATTAGCTCTCCCAGAAAAAATCTTACCTCGCTGTACGATATGTAATTCGGAGATAAGAGTAATCGATAGTAATGAAATCCTAGACCAAATATCGGAACTAACACAATTACACTACAAAGAATTTTGGATATGCAAAAACCCAGGATGCTCACAAATATATTGGCGAGGTTCTCATTGGGAAAAAATGGGTAAAACTTTGAAAGACTGCAGAGAAATGATAGAACTCGATAAATCCACTAAAGATTAAATAGAAATTAATCAAATTAAAGCTTAAAAAAGCAAATGTGGGAATGAAATGGAACAAAACCAAGAACCAAGCTATACACTTGAAGATGGAAAATTCTTAGTCACACTCGCAAGAAAATCGATTTTAAACTTTTTAACATTCAACAAACTCCTCTCGCAACCAGAAGATACTCCTGCGAAATTTCTAGAGTTATCTGGAGTGTTTGTAACTTTGAACAAACCAGATGAACACGGGAACAAAAAACTAAGAGGGTGCATAGGTTATCCAATGCCTGATTTTCCACTAGTCCATGCGACAATAGAAGCTGCAAAAAGCTCTGCAGTAAGTGATCCAAGATTTCCTATAGTAGAAATAGAAGAAATGAAAGAAATACTAGTTGAAGTAACAATTCTAACACCACCAAAACTCATGCAAGTAAAAGATCCGAAAGAATATCTTAAGAAAATAAAAATTGGTCGAGATGGATTGATCGTGAAAAGTGGTGGGAGAAGTGGGTTATTGCTCCCGCAAGTACCAGTGGAATGGAATTGGACTGTGAAAGAATTTCTAGAACACACATGCGGAAAAGCTTGGTTGTCAGGGGATTGTTGGAAGGATTTAAACACAGAAATTTACAGTTTTTCCGGAATCATCTACCAAGAAGTAGAACCAAACGGGGAAGTTGTTCCCAAAGAGATCTAGTTTTACTTTATAGTCCATAATCTAAGTCAAAAAGCTCTATGAAGAGATCCTCATGGTCCTCGTAGTGCCAGAAAGTAATACCTCCAATGAAATCCCAGGTAATTCTAGTATCTGATTTTCTTTTAATATAAACATCAGAGTTGAGTTCTTCATTACTCATCGATTCTGTTTTCGTTATTAAATCTTCAAAAGTGCTTTTAGATTTCTTTAATAACTCATCAAATGTTCTATCTTGTGTTTTATTGAAAATCATCTCATTGCGATCTTCAACACTCATATTCCAAAATTCGCTATCAACAATGGATTTCTTTTCCAAAGCATCGAGAAGCTCTTTTTCATACCAAGAAATATGGGCGATAGAATCTTTAACAAACCACTTATCCGAAATTCTTTCTTCCGCTAATCCTTTCTCAATAATCGCATCAACAGTTGCATCCCAGTGCTTTCGTCTGTAACGCATTTTTTTCAATAGTGTTTTTTTCTTCATGTTCATCTACATTTGAAACAAACCAAAGAGCATAAAATGTTTTCCCCGCGAAACCTTTAAATAAAATTATGAGAATATTATACTGAAACATTCTTTTAATTAATTAACCAAAAAATTAATAAAAACTCTTTCTACAATAATACTATGAAGTATGTCAAGTTAGGGAATACCGGAATAAAAATTTCACAGGTAGTAATAGGGTCAACGAATATGGGTTGGAGAATAAATGAGCAAGCCTCTCATGAAGTTCTAGATAAAGCAGTGGAGTTAGGAGTAAATGCTATTGATACAGCAAATATCTATGGGAAATGGGGGGAAGATGGTTACCCAGGGAGATCAGAAGATATTATAGGTAATTGGTTGAAGAAAAGCGAAATTCGAGAGGATATAGTTCTCGCAACAAAACTGTTTGGGGAAATGAGTGAGAATGTAAATGATAGAGGACTTTCAAGAAAACATATACACAAAGCATTGAAGGGAAGTATGAAACGATTACAAACAGATTTTGTAGACATCTACTTTACTCATACATTTGATGCGGAAACACCAGTAGAAGAAACAATGAGGGCATTCACTGCTCTGATAGAGCAAGGAAAAATACACTATATAGGCGCATCAAACCATCCAGCGTGGAGAATAATGGAAGCATTGTGGGTAAGTGATAAGTATGGACTTGAGAGATACGAGGTACTGCAACCAGTCTATAATATAGCAAAAAGACATACCTACGAACAAGACCTGGTGCCACTAGTAGAGAAATACAAACTAGGAGTAACATCTTACAGTCCACTCGGAACAGGATTCCTCACTGGAAGATACGGGAAAGACATGTTGCCAGAAACACCTCGAGTAGATGGAGTAAAAAGAAGGTACTTCAAAGACAGGAACTTTGAGATCCTCAAAACACTAAAGAAAATTGCTAAAGAGAAAGATGCTACTATGGCTCAAATAGCAATCAGCTGGGTAGTGCACCAAGAAAGTGTAACAGCTCCAATTTTAGGAGCAAACACAATAGAACAACTAGAAGAAAACGTAGGAGCACTAGAAATCAAACTGAAAAAGGATGATTTGCAACAATTGGATGAGGCATCAGACTGGAAAACATTAGATGAGTTATCACGGTAAAAAACAATAAAAGAAAAATGAAGAGTGAGATTTGTAGTCTCAATTCTTCTATTCTATATCTTTGCTACCAAGTCTTATATCACTTTGAATTTTCCAGTCAGCATTCTCTCGAATCCATATATGTACAGCTTCGCTTTCTGTTGTCTGCTCTGTTCCATTTGTATTAGTCTTGCTTGTAGTTGCTATTTTTTCAATGAATTTATCACCTAAAAAGAAGTGATCCAATCTTTCATTTTTTATATCAACATAATTTGTGGGACGAAAACACCTTTTGAAATCATCTGCACCTCGAACAAAGAATCCATTAGAAACAGTGACGACAAAGTCTTTTGCATAGAAATTCAGGATCTTTTCACCATCATTCTCAAAAGAAGCTTGATTTAGTTCAACATGAATCTTATCAATTTCCTTGAGTGACATTTCAGAACTGATTTTTTGGTATAGTCGTTCTAGAGCACTGTCCCAATAATCCGGTTTCTCATCATAGAATTCTGGTAGATCTTTATACGAAGCTACTTCAGTGGGTTTTACTCCAGTGTCATACATTTCTCTGAGTGACTTGAATAATTTCTTAAAGTACGCTCCTGCTTCTTTCATATAGGGTAAATCTGTTATTGGTCCGTGTCCAGGTATGATAGTTTTCGGTTTGAACTTTGCAACTTCATCGTAAATTCCAACAATGCTTTCATCTAACCCGCCAAAAAAGCAACCGCCAACTTTAGTTGGATCTCCAACAATATTGTCTCCAAGAATAACAATTTCTTCAAGAGGAACATGAATCATAGCAGAGCACTCTGAGTGACCTCCAACTCGCTGAAAGATTACTTTTTGTTCACTGGAAGCGATTACAAATTCATCAGCAGCCTTTGTAGGTGGAAGGAGTTCAACCTTAGGATAATATTTCCAAAGAAGGTCCCGACTCTTACTAGGTTTCCACTTTAGTTCAACAGCCATAACTTTCCAACGTTCAACTTGAGCCTTTCTACTCTCTAAAGAAAGGTTTCCTTTGAGATCTTCCAAGAACTTTTGGTGTCCTGTTTCGCATCCTACAATCTCACAGTCCTTGAAGGCGGACATACCACAAATGTGATCATGATGATAATGAGTTAAAAGAAGATGAGTGGCTTTCTTGCTGAAACGCATCTCCATGTCCTTTCTGAACTTCTTGGCAACATCGTCCATCCTCCCGGAATCAACGAAGACAAGACCCTCCTGAAGCTCAATACAAATAATATTGGTATTGTGCTCCATCTCATACATTACTACGCTTTTTCCAATATCAATAACTTGACCTGACATACTAAAACAAAAAGGGGTAACCATTAAAAATATTTTTAATGGTTTGAATATATTTTAATAATTAAAACATTTTTTAAATAACAAAAAACATAACAATAAAAAGACAAGAAACAACAAGTCGCGTATAAATTAAAAAGCAAAGAAAGAAAACAAAGAAATGACTGAAGATGAGTAAAGAAACAAAACAATACGATCCGAAAAGCAGGGAAATACTCTACAAATTCTGGGAGAAACTACCAGAACAAAGAATAGTAATAGATTATGAAGACGATTTCTTCAAGCATTATGCGAGAAAATTTACTTTTAAAATACTAGGGAAAGGAATAAGAGAGAAACTGCCAAGCGGGAAAATAGTAACAAGAAAAGCACTGAATGCCCAAGAAATTCTGCAGGAATTAAATGATGCATTAGACCTGAAATTCAAAATAAAAGAGGAAAGAGAGAAATACGATTTAAGCTTGCACAGTTTGTATTTTCATTTACAGAAATTAGAAGAGGTTGGATTCATACAAACAGTAGCCATCCTAAAAGAAGGAAGACACAATGTAGCATACTACTCAAGACCAGCAAAAGTAGTGCTATTCAAAGACGAATACACAGAAGATGAGAAAATAATGAATGCCTTCACTTCAATGGAGAAATTGATGAAAGTAATAAATCCAGAATTCGATACAGAAGAATTCAAAAAATATTATGAAAAATATAATAAAATAAATGGAAAAAATTTGGACCGAATACAAAGAAAAATTGGGGAAATACAAGATAAGGTCTATGAAGCAGATATCGATCCAAACGATATACAGAGATTTCTAGTGTTAATAAGTCAAATTAATCCAGAATTTGTTGAATTTTTCAAAGAAATACTAGAGAAGATAAATATTGAGCTCTGGTAAAAAAAGATTAATTGGAAATTCAACTAGTCTTGAATTCCCGCTTATCATTTTTACAGATAATCTGTGTGACATTTCTACCAGACATAAGACCAGTAGGAAGACCGCCACCAACTTGAATCCATTGGCCAATCATATAGAAATTTTTCAAGCCAGGAAGTGTTTTCTTTATTCGTAAAGTAAGTCCTTTGGGAGTTAAGGCAAAACCCATGTATCGGCCTTTCCAGACATTTGTATAACGAATATACGTTGCTGGAGTCGCTACATCAACAACTTCAACTTTAGATTTGATGTCACCCAAGAAGGCATCTAACCGGTCAATAACCTCTTTCGAGATTCTGTCTTTCTCTGCACGATATTTATCTCGGTCAGTATTTCGAAGGTTAGTCCAAAACTCATCATTGTGGGCTTCAATCGCAGCAGCAACAGAAGTCTTGCCTGCAGGGGCAAGTGTAGGATCAAAATTATAAATCAAAACTTCAAGTCGCTTGATTGTATTATTTTCCTCAATAACTATCGGTTTATCCAAGAAAAGGGAGTATTTGTGATGTTGATCATTAAAAGTTCGATTAATCCCTAAAGAAACCTGAACAATAGATCTAAACAAAGTCAAATCCTTGTAGTTATTCTTGATTTTCTTGTTAACGAATTTACCATCAAGCATATTGAAAATTGTTGTATGACCGTCAGCAGCAGAGATAACAAGATCACCTTTATGGGTTTCACCATTTTCAAGGAGAATGCCAACTGCTTTATCCTTTTCAACAAGAATCTTCTTCACTTCTTGCTTATAATTAATTTTACCGCCAAGCTTTAGGTAAGACTCTTCGATTTTCTGGGCAAACTTGAGGGAACCACCAATAGGAAAACCAGCAGTTTTAGTGCTCATCATGGAAAGAGAAGTAATGATAGAAATAAGGGACATATAACCACCCTCGAAACTATCAGCAAGAGTCGCACGCAAGAAAGGATTAGTGAAACGATTGACAAATTCCTCAATAGAGATATTCCACATCTTGTTGAACTTCATGAAAGGTTTGATCTTAGGAAGAAGCTTCATACCAACCTTCATGTCAATTAATTCGTGAGCAATCTCGATAGGAACATAAATATTACAATAATCATGAATCGCTTGAGTAAATTCCCCGATAACTTTCTTATCCTCCGGAGCAATGGCTAACATAGCATCACGCAGTTTTGCAGGATCAGAATAAAGAGAAAGAGACTCATCGCCTTTAACAATATGGGAATACTCATCAAAATCAACGATATCCATCGCTTTCAAGTCAACGATTTCTTGCCACATATCAAAGAATTGATTGGGGGCATTAGAACCAAATAAGAAATGAATACAACCATCAAAAGTGAAGTCTTTTCTAGACCAAGAAGTGCATAAACCACCAGGAACAGAATGCATTTCGAAAATTTCGGTCTCATAACCATTTAGCTGTAAGTAACAGCCAGCACTTAAACCAACCAATCCCCCACCAATGATAATTATTTTGTCATATGTAATCAAACTGTTGGTGAAATTAGATAATAATAATGTTGTGATTGAGAAAAAAAAGAAGGAAAAACAAACTTAGGAAGTAAGGCAAAATAAAGAAACAAACCTAACAATCTAAACTGGCAACTATTTATAAAAGAAAGACTAAGAAAAGTATGGAGAGCAAATTTACTTTCTTAGTTCAATTGCTCTCCGAATCCCATAAACCTCTCTCCCCAATAAAATAACTCCCTTTTCCTGTGACGGGGGCTTTCTTTGCCCCTGTCCTATTTTCAGTGTCTCAGTAGAAACCATAGCTACTAAATAAGGAATTTTTAGTAAACAACGTTTTCTTCTTAGTATATTTTTACAAAAAGTAAATTAATTACCAATATATTGTATATCATAACATTTGGGGTGGGTAATTTAATGAAAAATATGAAAATTTATTCTACATTAATTGTTTTGTTAATTTCATTGTTTCTTGTTGCACCAATTAATAATGAAGTAGTTGCTAATGTAATGCAAGCTAATGATCCTTTGCCACCAGCAATGGGAGTATATTCTAAATGGAATTATACCACTGGGGAAGGTGTGTATTCTTCACCTTTTGTTGTTGACTTAGATTTTGATGGGACAAAGGAAGTACTTGTCGGTTCTAATGATAACAATCTTTACTGTATAAATCACATTGGTTCTCAAGAATGGAATTTCACAACTGGTGGGGATGTGCGATCTTCACCAACTGTTGCAGATATTGATGATGATGGTGCTTTAGAAATCCTTTTTGGTTCACTTGATAATAAGCTATATTGTTTGAATCAATCAGGAGCAGAAGAATGGAACTTTACTACTGGAGATGCAATATATTCATCCCCTACTGTAGCTGATTTAGATAATGATAATGAATATGAGGTTCTTTTTGGTTCCGATGATGAGAACTTCTATTGTCTAAATGCTAATGGTACCCAAAGATGGATTAAATTTGCTTCTATATTAGTTCGTTCTACTGCTGCAATTGCTGATCTTGATGCTGATGGAACGTTAGAAATTATCTATGGTAGTTATTCTGGCCTATACTGTTTAAGTCACTTAGGAATTTTAGAATGGGTAAGTCCTATTGGTTCAACTCCAGGATCTCCATCCATAGCAGACCTTGATGATGATGGAACTATGGAAGTTATAGTAGGATCATATTATAGAAAGATTAGCTGTGTAAGTCATACTGGAAGTATCGAATGGGAATATCTAACAACAGATTGGATTTCATCGTCCCCTGCAATTGCTGATCTCGATGCTGATGGTACATTTGAAATAGTAATTGGCTTTAGAAATAATAATATTACTTGTGTTAGCCATACTGGAAATTTAGAATGGAATTTTACTACTGGTGCAGATGTTGATGGATCGCCAAGTATTGGTGATCTTGATGGCGATGGTACACTCGAAGTTCTTGTGGGTTCTCGAGATAATACTCTCTACTGTGTAAATCATACTGGTGGAGAAGAATGGAATTACACTACTAGTAATATTATTATCTCTTCACCTGCAATTGTTGATCTTGATGGTGATAATATCAAAGAAATTATTTTTGGATCTTATGATTACAAAGTGTACTGTTTAGGATTATCAGGGATTACTTCTTCTGGTTCACAACAATGGTATAGCTTTAAAGGATCTGTTTTCCGCACAGGTCAAATGGACAGCGAAAGTGACTATTTGGATGATCTATCCGAGGATTTCTTCGGTACAAGTCCATTTACTCCTGATAATGATAGCGATGGATTAGATGATGGGATTGAAGTCTACTTTCTTAGAACAGATCCATTAGATAACGATACAGATGATGATGGCTTAACAGATGGTGAAGAAGTCAACACTCATGGTACAGATCCGAATGATCCCGATACCGATGCTGATACTATGCCTGATGAATGGGAAGTTGATAATGGTTTAGATCCTTTGGTTGATGATTCCGCTGGAGACCCTGATAGTGATGGTTTGACTAATGTTAATGAATATACTGCTGGTACTGATCCAAATGATCCCGATACCGATGATGATGACTTAACAGATGGTGAAGAAGTCAACACTCATGGTACAGATCCGAATGATCCCGATACCGATGATGATGGGTTAAGCGATGGTGAGGAAGTCTCAACCTATTCAACTGATCCCAATGATTTGGATAGTGATGATGACGGCTTAGATGATCTGGAAGAGGTGACAGTTGGTAATGATGGTCATTATACAAATCCTAATGATGTTGATAGTGATGATGATGGTCTATCAGATATTTCAGAATATTACTTGAACACTAATCCAAATGTTGTCGATACAGATGGGGATGGTTTAGATGATTATGAAGAAGTATACTTAGGTACAGATGGATATGTAACAAATCCAACTTGCGTAGACACAGATTATGATGGAATAAGTGATTACCAAGAATCAATACCTGGAACTGATGGTTACATCACCAATCCATTAGATTCCGATTCGGATTCAGATGGTTTAAATGATAATTATGAACCTATCTACAATACTGATCCTAATGATGCTGACTCAGATGATGATGGAATATTAGATGGAGAAGAAGTTCAACAAGGTGTAGATGGTTATTATACTGATCCCCTTGATGCTGACAGTGATGATGATGGAATTCTTGATGGTGAGGAAGTTGTTGTTGGAACTGATGGATATTTAACAAATCCCCGTAACAATGATACTGATGGTGATGGGTTAATTGATGGTTATGAAACTGATACAAGTCTTACAAATCCAGCTGATGCTGACACTGATGATGATATGTTAAACGATGGAGAGGAACTTAATTTTGGTGAAGATGGGGTGATTACTGATCCTCTTGATTCAGACACTGATGATGATGGATTATCAGATGGCGATGAATATAATTATCATAACACAGACGCAAGTGATCCTGATTGTGATGATGATGGCTTAGATGATGGTGATGAATTTGCTAACGGAACAGATCCTTGGGATTCCGATACAGATGATGATGGTTTAAACGACTTTGAAGAAGTAGTCTATTATGGTACAAACCCTAAGTTAGTAGATACTGATGGTGATGGCTTGGATGATGAAGAAGAACTTATTGCAGGTTCTGATGGTTATATAACTGAGCCTACTGACAGCGATTCTGACAACGATGGACTCACAGATGGTGAGGAGTACACAAATAATACTGATCCAAATGATCCTGACTCAGATGACGATGGATTAAGCGATGGTTTGGAAGTGGATATTTATTCTACAGACCCTAATGATCCTGACACAGATAATGATGGCATTAATGATTATGATGAAATCTCTAATTGGAGTGATCCAACAGATCCTAATGATCCTCCTCCTATCACAAGTCCATCTCCCACTGCTACTCCATCTCCTACAGATACTAGTCCATTATTTGGAAGCTTGATAGTTATAATCACTATTAGTTGTCTATCATTTATTATAGCTATTCGATTACAAAAAAAGAGGAAAAAATCCCAATAATTCAATTAAACTCCCTTTTCCTGTGACGGGGGCTTTCTTTGCCCTTGTCCTATTTTCACTTGCTCAGATGATTTTGATTTTGCACATCTTGGACTTACTTCGGAGATTAAAGAACAGTCTCTAGCTATGGATGCACAAGCATCCGCGTGTATTGAATTTGGTGATTGTTTAGAAATATGCCCTTTTGCTGTGTATATCATAGAAAAAATAAAAGAAGTAGCTACTTTCTTTAGGTAGCCAATTCTAGATTTTTTTACTCATTTCATTAGAGTCAAATTATGTCTTTAGAGTAGTTTTCTTCTTTTAGTAAATACATGGGTTAAAACCAGTACAGAGAATAATGCTATTCCACTACAGATTATTCCAAAACCTGGTAAACCATTTCTTTCAGGAACTTCAAGCATATTAATTTTCATTAGAAATAAATCACAATCGCCCCCAAAGGAATTTTGGAAAGCATTCTGTGTTGGATAATCTGTTGATTTAGTGAATCCCGATACAACACAAGTGTTATTGTGATGAAAATCAATACCAACACCTAAATCCTCAGCTTCACCACCGAATAGTGTTGAGAATAAAATCTCTGAGCCATCTGATTTCAATCGTAAAACAAAGGTATCAGACTCGCTTAATGAGGATATATAACTTGTATTATGAGTTATTGGTAAATCAGATGATTTTGATTGACCTGTTACGAGTATATTGTTCTCTGCATCCGTAGAAATAGCAAGACCAAATTCAACAGATGACCCTCCATAATAAGTGGAAAAATCAATCATCAAGGTTTCATGATTAAATTTCGAGATAAATAAATCATACCCCCCAGCATGTTCACTTTGTATTACGCCTTCACTTGTTGGAAATGGTTTCGACATAGTGTACCCAGTAATGACGATATTATCCTCTGTGTCCATAGCTAAATCTGTGGCAATATCTAATGATGTCCCACCAAGAAAACTATTATATTCTAAAGTTCCATCCGGGAGGAATTTGGCTAGAAAGGCATCAAAGCTACCTCCCGATACCTCTTGATATGCACCCGCGGTACTAAAATCCCCGGGGCCGATTTGTCCTGTGACGTAGAGATTTCCGTCTTTATCAAAACCTATGCCTTGTCCGTAATCACCACTTGCCCCACCTAGATAGGTTGAAAATAGTAATGATTGACCATCACTGGAAAATAGTGAAACATAGATATCTACATTACCACCAATAGTTGCTTGATGAGCATTTACTACGGGATAATCATCCGATAAAGTTCGACCAGTAATAGCTATACGATCATCTGGGTCTACTGCTAAACCGAAAACCCAATCACTATCTTTACCACCAAGATAAGTTGAATACAATAATGTTTGACCATCCGCTGAAAGCTTACCAATAAAACATTCTGCATTTGAATCACTGCCACCATAAGAAACATTTTGATAAGGATTTACTAGGGGCAAGTCATATGAACCGGAGGTACCAGCAAAGACAATATTATCCATAGAATCAACATCTACAGCAGTAATCCAATCGTGAGCAAATCCACCAAAATACGTTGAAAATAGTAATGTTCCATTAGAACTAAATTTTGATATTGTTCCATCAATCAAATGACTTCTGTTTTCTTGATATGGGTTCAAAACAGGAAAATCGTCTGAAGCGGTTCGTCCAACAATTATTACGTTTCCTTGTGAGTCAACACAAGTTGCTCCAAGATATACCAATCCTTCCATTGAACCCTCTTCATCACCTGTTCCCCCTAAAAACGTGGAAAAATCAAGTAGTTCAAGCTCGGTTTCGGCACTTGTTTGAACTGACAATAATCCATTTGCAGTAGTTTTTGAATTAGTAAACAAAAACAAACAGATTAAAGATAATCCAACTACAATCTTAATTTGATTTGTTCTCTGACTGAAAATAATTCCCATTAATATACACCACTTTACATAATGTTTGAAGGTATATAAATAAGCTCAAAAATTCGAAATTATGAAAAAGTATATTTATACATTCATATAAATACTAGAAAAACTTGTTTTTAGATTAAAAACTTAGTTGAGTAAAATGAGTTTAGAAAGAGAACGCGAACTAATAATCGGTAATCTTAAAGAGGTTGAGCAGAAACTAGTTTCGTTCTATAAACTGGTGGGAAATATGACAGGTAGCAATAAGAAAGCTACAGAAATTTTTGCTTATTTGAAAATATATGATGCCTTAACCCAAGTTCAAATAAAGCAATTAACTAATTTTTCATCCAGTACTATTTCTACAACATTACAATCTTTTTTACAAACTAATATTGTAAGTCATGAGTTACTTAGGAATTCTCGAAAACACATTTACAAATTATTAAAGGATCGAGCGGTTTTTTATTACTATTCTAATGAATATATAATGGATAGATACGAGATTTTAGATAAAGAAATTATTGACATTCAAGAAGGACTTCATGCATTTCATCAGAAATATCCATATACTACACAATTTCTTACCATTCGTTTAAATCATATACGAAATTACTATGAAGCACAACGCAGAGCAATAAACGATGAAAGTAAAATTGCCTTTCTACCAGAAGATGTATCTTCTGTTCAAAACCCAAATAATGAAGTGTTAATTCCTGCTGAATTGAAAAAATTTGAGGATATGTTGTTACATATGTTCATACGTTCAAGTCAAACACAAAAAAGTGCTCCAATTATCAGTTATGTTATTCCATATTTTATCACGAGAAGAGAATTAGATCAAGAGACAATATTACAGTTAACCAATTTATCACGAAGTACCGTTTCGCGATTATTACAAATAATAAGTAAAAATATCTATCTAAATAAATCACAAAGGGAATTTCGTAAACCAGTGAAATACTGTTTAGTATCATTCTCACTTTATATACTTAAAGGAATATTAACTGCGGATCAAATTATTTTTTCATGGATTAGAACGTTAAATGATCTCCTAAATGATCTTCAAACAAATAAAAAATATGATCAAAATAGCCCAGATTATAACCATTTAATAACTAAAATACAAGAAATTTTGAATGATATTAAGGAGCTCAAAGTTTCATCTAATCGTCTTGCCAAAGCTTTTGCCGAATTAGAATTTATTGTTAAAAAATAGTTAAGGAAATCTAGACCGTACTTTTAAAAAGATTACACCAAAAACAATAATTATTATCGGTTAGCAATAGCTCTGATAATACACACTGTAATATTATTATTTGAATTGCATTGAGTACAGAATATTTGACCATATGAATAAATCTCATTGTTGATGATTATTCTTCGGTACGCTTTACAGATATATTGCCTACATTTTTCACAAGTAAAATCACTTCCTTTTCCTGTGACGGGGACTTTCTTTGCCCCTGTCCTATTTTCATTTTCTCAGATATTTTTGATTCTGCTTCTTTCTTACGCAAAAGATAAAAGCAATCCAGAGATTATTGTATTATTACAATTTTCCTGGGGTAGGTTTAATTTGAAAGACGATGAAAAAGAGTTACTTGATGCAATTGAATATTCCATTTATATGTATGGTGAAGTGGAAGGAGTTGTTCAAAAGTTCAAGCATGAATTTTTGAAAGGAAATATTTGGAATAGTATTGATTTTGAAGAATACAACCAAGTTGGTATGTCGCGATTACCTGAAGATAAAGTCGAAGAAGCAATTCAAGAAGTAATCAATACTTACACATCTATAGGTCTTACTAAGATTGGTTGGTTCGTTTCCCCACAATCTCAACCGTCAAATCTTACCAATTATCTTGAGAAACATGGTTTTACTAAAGAGATACCTGCTTGGGGAATGACTAGATCAATTCAAGAACCACTAGATATTTCTGTAACTGATGAGTTTGAGTTCAAAGAACTCAAAATTAATGAAGTAATGGCTTTCTTTGAAGATCCAGATTTTCGTAGGATGTTAGAACAATCTTATGGCATGCCTGAAGGTTCCGCAGATATTTTACGTTTTGGTTTAGCTGGAGCTTTAGAACTTGATTATACTGCTTATATTGCTTATGAAAAAGAAACCAATAAACCTGTAGCTTTTAGTGGTATTGTCTATATACCTAATACCAATATAGCACTTCTTGGAGGGGCTGCTACTTTACCTGAGTTTAGAAAACGAGGAATTTATACTGCTATGCTTAAGAAACGTTATGAAAAGGCTAAGCAAGATAATAAAACACACTTAATTCTTCAAGCTAAAGAAGCTACTTCAGCTCCTATCGCTTCTAAGTTTGGTTTCAATAAAATATGCGATATTGATGTCTATGTTTGGAGGAAAAATCCAGAATAATACTGTTATATCAATTAAATATCTCCCTTTTCCTGTGACGGGGGCTTTCTTTGCCCCTGTCCTATTTTCACTTTCTCAGATGCTATTTTATGTAAAAATTTTTAATCCTATATCATTTATTACCCTTAGGGGATTCTATTTTGGTCTTGAAAACAAGTATCAAAAGTTGGGGTAGTCTATTCTTTATTTTTCTTTTTGTCTTTAATCAATTAATTTTCTTTGAAGCAGTTTCCTCTGGGAATAATTCTCAAAATATGAATTGTAATATTAACAGCTTTTCTGGAAATCCTGATGAGTCTTTTGAGCCTAATGATATTATTAATGGTAATGTTGATTTGCTGGTTGTAGATGATTTTGTTATTACTATAGATGGATCTAGGGAAGGTATGCATTTTCTTGACATATCTAATCCTTCTAGACCAAAATCTCTAGATGTTAGCTTTGAACATGACAATTACTTAGTTGCATTGGCAAATATTGGAGACAATATACTATTTGCTTTACAATATCATAATATGAGCTATTCTATTATGAAAATCGATTTAGCTCTTAGTTCTACTTCTTATACTGAAATTGCTTTTTTGAATAAATGGCTTCGTGGACTGAGTCTTACTAATAATACCTTGTACAGTTATTCAATGGATTTCTACCTTGGTCTTGATGAGTTTTTGATTTATAATGCGACTAATCTTGATAATTTATCTTTGCTGGGGAATACTAATCTAACAGGTATTGAACTTGGACGTAATTTTGTTGTTCATGATGATTTCGTTTACTTTCCTTCATATGGAAATAATCTTTCCATTTATCAGATTAATAGCTCATATCAACTTACATTCATTCATGATTATGCGTTTGATTACTACTGGGAAAGTATCTATTTTTATGAAAACTATCTTTTTACTTGCAGTGATTTTGGTCTCCAAGTTTATGATTATTCAAATCCTGCTAGCTTGTCTTTAGTAACACATTATAATATTTCTTCTGCACAATCGATTCGCATTAGAAATGATGTTGCGTATTTGACAACGAGTGATTCCTTCACAATTCTCGATTTGAGCAATATCTTTACTCCACAAATTCTTGATCAATATATTATTGGTGAGAATGAATATACCGAGATGTGGAAGATAGAATTACGTGATAATCTAGCTATTATTCTTACACAAGAAATGTGGATTTTTGACTATCCTCGTCAATTTGGAGGATATTTGTACATTTTTGACATTGGTTCCCCAACTGAAATTAATAGGCTTTATCCTAGAAGACTTCCTTCACTTGATGGTTTTACTTTTTCAATGATTCTCATAATATCAACAGGTGTACCTATACTGATAATTGCTATTCTTCTAGTTCTTCTACTACCAAAATTCCTTGCAGCTCGGAAAATAAAGGCCTAAAAATAGATGTTTTTTTTTTAAAAAAAAAACCTATTCTTTTTTCTTGTACCTATCTTTTTTGATTTGTTCTTAACACCCTTTTCCTGTGACGGGGGCTTTGTTTGTCCTCGTCCCAAATTCCTTTATTGTCTCAGTTTACTCTTTGATTAATGCTTCAATATTTTTCATTAATTCTTTCCATGTTTTCATTTGTTTCATTTTTTTGAATTCCTTATGATTCTCAAGGGTTTCTTTGAATTGTTTTGGATGATTTGGTCCCATTTCCACTAATTTGTTTAGCATCTCTATTGCTTCCTCATTTTTCTGTTGTCTGGCTAAAAGCTGAGCATATACGAAGTAATCTCGTCGGTCTTGTCTTTCTTTGAATACTTTCTTGATGTATTGTATTCCCACATCTGGTTTATCTAAAACTAGTCCTCTATAAAATGCATTATATAAGAGGTGTTCTTTTTCATCATACATTCCATCTGCAGCTAGATAGCTTTTTTTCCTCACAAAGCCTACTTTTTCTGCTGTTCTCCAAGATCCTTCATTATCTTGATTGCAGTGCCATCCTATTTGATAGCCTTTTCCCTGGCCATATTCTACTGTTGCAGTTGTGCATAGTGCAGCAAATCCTCTT
>JABLTI010000041.1 GCA_013166835.1 Promethearchaeati archaeon
GCAGGTGGAACTGGATTAGAAGAATCAGTTAAAGGTATAGGTCTTTTTTCAACCGTTGACCCTAAAGCAGAACCAGAAATCCTACCTCAGAAATATCCAGCATTAGCGATTATTAATGCTCATGGCGCTCCGGGACACATCACTTCTATGAAAGCAGTGCATTTACTCGAGAAACTTGCTAGAAAAAACGGAATAGCTAAAGTCTATGTTTGCGAAGGCAATCATTTTGGTGCTGCTGGGGTTTGGAGTGAAATGATTGCAGCTCAAGGAGATTTGATTGGAACTGTAACTTGCACTACTTCTGCTCTTGTGAAACCTATGGGTGATGATCCAAAAGGTTTAGATTATACTAAAGGAGCAGGAACTGAAGTAAGAATTGGAACAAACCCAATAGCTGTTTCTGTCCCACACAAAGATGGAATTATGACAGTTGATATGGCTTTAACCCGGATGGCTGCAAATTACTGTATTAAAGCTTACAAAACTGGAGAAATGCTTACAATACCAGAGTATGCTGCTGATAAGGATTATAAATCAACACTTGATCCAAAAGATTTCATTATGAGGGAAGAAAGTGGTAAGCAATATTTGACTGGGAGTATTTTTCCACTTGGTTCTACACAAGCAGGATACAAAGGAGATGCATTGTTAAGGATGATTGAGGTTGAACATTCTGTCTATGGTGGACCAATTGAAAAACTTACAGTCGGAGAAAAAAAGCAAAGAGTTTCATTAGCTTTCCAAGCACAGGTTATTGACAGTCTTTTCACAGAAGAGGAAGCTCGAAACCGCGTCCGAAAACTTATGTCAGATTATGAGTCAAATTATTTTGGTGAAGCAACAAGATGGCCAGGAGATCGATCAACGGAAGCTTGTGAGTATTCCATGAAAGAAGGCATTCCATATAGTCATGGACAAATTGAAATGTTGAAAAAAGCAGCTAAACACGTTGGTTTAAATTTTGATGAAATAATTACCTCGATTGGAAAGAAATCTTATCCATCTAGTATCTTCAAAAAATAATCTTACTTGCATCATTTATTATTCATATGGATTTTGAAGTGGATAAAGATCAGTATTATTACTTCCACTAATATCATAAGTTATTCCTGGAACCCAAACTAATTCCGACCAAAAGTTTCCTTCATTGATTAAAGAATTAAACCAAGTATTTTGTCCGAAATAACTATTGACAGTACTGTCATCTTTAGCTTGTGCATCCATAAGAATTGGACCATCAACATTATTGTTGAAAAAGTTATTGTGATAAAAGATACTCCCAGATGAATGACTTATACTTATTCCAAAACTAGTGTTATTTCGCAAGTGATTTTCTATAATTGTAGAATTGTGTGAATAACTAATAGAGATACCAGCTTCATTGAATCCACAATAATTATTCTTTAACAATGCATAGTGACTACTAATTCCAATTCCAGAATATTTGTTAAAACTACAATTATTTGATTCAACTATGAATTTAGAATCTACAATTGTTGGAAGATCAAGATAGGCATCTATTTTTATACCGACATTATTTAAGATACAAGTATTATTACGTATCAAAACATTGTAATTATGAAAGAAATTATACGACACCCCATCCCAAAAATCATAGTGTATTCCAAAATTGCTATGTCCTGATAAGAAATTATTCTGTATAATTGAATTGCTTATGTTTCCTCTCAAAGATATACCATATGTAGCGTTTATACAGTAATTACTCAGAATAGTTGAATTTTTACAATTAGTTAAAATAATACCAACAAATCCAAATTTACAATTATTATTTTTTATACTAACTCCTGGGCTTCTGTTTACTTGAATACCAAATGCTGTACTAATCAAGGTATTATTACAGATCAATGCTGTACCATAACTAACATCATTTATTATAATAGCATCATCAATTGCTTGTATTGTACAATTTCTAATTACAAAATAGCTTTTTGTGTCACTTATTTTAATACCATAATCCTTGGTTGTATTTATCTGAAGAAATTCCAATCTATATGGATCGCTTTCAGTTCCAGATCCAGGCAAATTATATCTTCTTTTGAAATCCGAATCACTTGATATTACAATTTCACCTCGAAAACGGTGTTTGTTTTGTGCATGCCAGATTGAGATCCAAATACTTGCAGTAGTAGTTGAAATAAGCATAATTACGAGAAATATAACTATTGATTTTTGCTTTGTTAAAATACTAGCCATTTTCTCACTCACCCTCGGTTTTAACTTGATCATGTTTCTTTAATAATTTTCTACGTTTAATGAACCAAGCCAAAGATGTTGCAAAAACAATAAATGTAACAGTAAGAATGACATACAGAGCAATCATTAATTTGTAATCTCTAAAGGTATAAAATGAAATTGAATCTGTTATTGATAAAAAGATAAACATGAATATTAGAGAATAAACAAAATAGGATATACTTGTTAACCAAACATATGAGGTTATTTTTAGAATTCTATCTCCATGAAGTTTTGGATTTATACCACTAAACTGAACAAGTGTGATGGCAAAGAATAATACAAAAATCCCACTTATGAAAACAATGAATTCTGTAAAATGCCAAATTGGGAGATAGATTCTAACAATATTGTTTAAACCAAGATAGATCTCATAATCCAACAATGTTGTTTCTCCCAAATAATTACAATATATTTGCCTAAAAAAATTTTTGATAGTTATTTCTAGACAGCTTTTTGTAAAATAGTTAAATCTTAGAAAGAGAATAAGTGTTTACTATTTCACTTCTTTTTTCTCTTAAACATAGCGATGAATATAATTGAACTAACAGTTAAGATACTTAATGGTAAACCTATACTCAATCCTAAGATCATTTTTGTCCGACTTTCAGTTATAAAATCAACTTTTACAAATACATCTGTCCTAATATTTAGAGCATCAATATCACTTATAGAAAAAACAACATACCATTTCGAGGTATATGGTATATCAAAAATTCCTGAATCTTGAAGTTCTAAGCCATCAGAAACCATTATACCATAGTCACCCAATTTGACATTGTATCTCCAGAAATCATATGAATCCATTATTTGGACTTTTACACCGACCTGATTGCTAAAGCTTCTAAAAGTCCAATTGATATAGCTGTTTGTTCCTAATTCATTAGTATCCCAAACAATTGCGAAATTTCCATAGGTCATTCTATAAGTCATTTCATAGCCATTAGCTTGTTCATAATTTACAATCAAAAAAGAACCTATAATTATAGTTGATAATAATGCAAACATACTTTTTTTATTCATAGCTAAAATTCAAACCTTTATTTTCAATAGAAAATATCTGTCTTTGAATAAAAGTCTAACACTTAAGAAAATCAATTTTTTTTTAAAAAAACAATAGATTTCTAAAGAAAAAAAATGCTTATTCTTCCTTTTCTGTGAATCTAAGTCTTTCCTTCAAAGAAGGTCTTTCTTCAGGGTAATTGGTGCGATAACTTGGTCTTTCTCCTGCAATTTTATTTAGAGCCCAATTAGCCCACTCACGGACTCGAGCGTTTTCATCTTGGAGTGCCATAGAAAGTTCAGGTATTGCGGGAATAGCACGTTTCTCCAATTCCCCAAGAATTACTGCAGCATGACTTTTGAATTCTTTACTATTATCTCTCTTCATAATATCTATAAGAATAGGTAGTAACTGGCTGTCTCTGTTTCCCATTTCTCCTAAAGATAAAGCAGCCCATTTTCTGACTTCCCAATTTTTATCTTTGAGAGCCTTAGTTAATGCTTGTTTTATCTTCTTGTCCTCTTTTCCAGCTGTACCAAGCATATATGCAGCAACTGCACGCGACTTCTCGTCTCCAGATTTCAAATCCTTTAGGTATTGTTTAACATCCTCAGGATTTATCTTGAGATCAGGTTTTTCAGCCAACCGAAACACCGCTAACAAATGTATTTAGTTTTAGTATCCAAAAATCTTTCTCATGAAAAAATAGAGAATTAGTATTAAAATAGGAATAAAATCAAAAAGCTCCTTTAATTTCTAGTAGTGAGTTTGTTTTATTAGAACGAGTCTGGTACGAGGATAACTAGTTCAGAGTTAGAAGTCATTGTAGCAAATGATTGTAGAGCTTGATATGAAAAAAGCTAATAATATGTGTAAAGTGATTAAAGTTTAAACTCACAGTTTGAGCAATGATTTGAACTACGTTTGTTTTGTGTACCACAGTTAGGACAAAAGATCGAATCTTCTTGTTGTTCATGGACATCTTCTGAAATAGGATGAGTTTTATCATCAGTAGATATTACCTTTTGTTTTCTGACTCGAACTATTGACAGTGTTATTAATGGTGCTAAAACTACTATTGCTAAAGCTATGGGTCCTAATGTATACATTAGAACGAGACCAACCCCCAAAGCATCTATACTGCAAGCTATTATTATAGAAATTATAGATAGTGTGCAAAATATTGAACTAATACAAAAAACAACAGTTGCGGGATTCATTTGCTTTATTCTTGTAAGAAAGTGTTTGCTTTTTATACTCACTTTTTCCCTTCGCCAAATTAGAATACCAATAATTCCAGCTAAAACAGTTGCACTTGCTGTAATTAAGATTATATTCCGATTGCGAACAAATGGCAAATAAATATCATAAATACTCAGTCTTAGTGGGTTCAAAGGATCACTCATATCAAGTATTAACATTCCATTATCATCTGCAGCAATGTAAAAAATGTGATCAACCACACACATTTCATTAATCCCTTCAATTACATAATACAGATCGATTGACGAGAGAGAATTGGGATTTGAAAAATCTACTGTACCTATTCTGCTACCATAACTGTGGTAGTATATTACATCATCACACACTAAATGATCCACTAATTCATCTGCGGCAATTGAACTTAACAATGAGATATCTGATGAATTTGAATTATCATATACATGGATTGTAGACCAATTACTGATTATTGCATAGTTGCCATCTATTGAAATGTAAAATCCATTTATATTGAGATATTTTTTAAACAAAATAGGAGTTTCTGGAGTACTAATATCCAAAATAGACATTCCATCTGATTCCGTCAAAATGTATGCTTTATCTTCACTAAAACAGATATCATAAACAGAATCGATGTTATATTCACCAATTTTCAATGGCGATAGAGGATTACTGACATCTATAATTTCTAATTTATCCAGTGGTAGAAATAATAGATTATTTGATAGGTAAAATATACCAATATCAATTCCACTTTGTTTGTAGTTACCAATTAATTCTGGATCTTGAGGATTACTTATGTCAACAATCTGAATTTCATATAGATTACTTGACGGATTAAAAGCTGAAAAATAGAGATGATTATTTTCTTTTTGCATTTGAAATGAGGTATGATAAGGTAATTTCAAGTGACTTACAAATTGAGGATTAGCGGGATTACTAATATCAATAATCTGTAAGCCATCATCCATAACATAAACATAAGCGATATTTCCTGAAACATAAATGTCCATCGCAACTGTACGTCTTTCAGCTGAAGCTAATTCTATTGATGTTAAGAATGAAAACAGTAGAATTGTAAATATTATGTAAAGATATTTTTTATTTCTGAATCTCAATCAATTGCTCCCTCTACTAGTTTTAATATTCAATTGTTTTAAAGTTATTTCGTAAAAGAATTAATTAGAAAAGGAAGAATAATAAAAACTAGTAGTTCATCATTTGTTATACTAGGCAAATCTGTTTTAATAGAATCCAAAGAAGGTTTCAAAAAATGAGTTTGCGTGAGAAAAAAGAGATCATTGAACAAGAAGATATTGCCTTTTTAATGGAATATGGCAGTTCAATATTTGCATCAAATAAATATAAAGAAACAATAGAATTTCATGAAGAATTATTGAGATCGAAAAAAATCAAGAAAATTAATTTTCAACAAGATGCAGAAATTCATTATAGGATATCTTATTCCAATATTAAACTAGAAAATCCAGAGAAGGGTTTAGAAATCGCAGAAGAATATTTGCAAAAACCTTTCATCATTGAGCAACTACATCTTAAAACTCTCTTTATTCAAATGAAGGCAAAAGCTTTAGCAAAAATGAAAAAATTTGTAGAGCTAGCAATTTTTATGGACCGAGCTTTAGCAGATACCCCACGAAACGTTATTTTATGGATTGAAATGGGTGATATTCAGCAATTACAGCAGAACTACAAATTGGCTATTGAATGCTATGAAAAAGCTTTGGAAATAAATCCTAACTTTACCCATCTAAAAGAAATTATCGAATATCTCAAGAAAGGAATATAATGCTCATTTCCCTATCTTTTGTCAAGTTTTATTAGTATAATTCGAATAGCTTATCTGATGGAAATGACAAAATTAAGAATAACCGTTTTCTTGATGATTGTTATACTAACACCTTTCATTTCTAATATTATTCCCACAGAAGGAAATGAAGATAAGATTCTTCCTAAAAGAGACATTAGTTTTACTTCTTCACTTCAGACTATTGAACAAGAAAAGGAAGTTCTGCAACCTGATGATGATTTTGGAGACCAACAACTATTTTGGATTACTATGCCAGATTGGATGCAGGTGAGAGCAACTCTTCTTGCAGAAGGTAATTACTGTTATATCTACATGGCAAATGAAACGATTGAATTACTGGGAGAAAATGAATCAATAACTAAGTGTGAAGCAATAAGAGATGCTTTTGATGCAGATATTTATCCTAAAGCAATAGAAGTTGCAGGGCATCCTGATGGAGTATTAGGAGACATCGATGGAGATCCTAAAGTTACAGTTTTCTTAGCACCGTTAGTGCGGTATATGGGAAATGCATATCTGGGTTTCATAAATTTAGATCATGAAAACCCATCTTTTCCATACGCAAATTTAAGGGAGATGGTTTTTTGTGATTCAGAGAAGAGTGTTTATGATACCATCTTTATTACAATTCACGAATTTAATCATTTAATTTGGTGGAATAACGATTGGAATGATTGTCAATTCCTTAGCGAAGGATTAGCCAATTATGCTGTTGATTATGCGGGATATTATTCTTGGGTTACAGATGCAGTTACCAATTCTTTCACTTATCATCCTGAAATTTCACTTTTATTTTTCGTTCGAGAGTATGGGGAATTGTGGGATTCAAGTTATGGACAAGCATACCTATTTGTTACTTATCTTGCAGAACGTTTTGGAAACGATTTTACTAAGCAATTAGTCTTTATCCCCGAAGATGGGGCAATCGGGATTGATAAGGCACTTGAGCATTTCGGTTATGATCTTACATTTAATGATATTTACCTTGATTGGATAACAGCTTGTGTACTTGATGATCCGAGCTTCGATGGGGGAAAATATGGTTTTGAAACTGTTGATTATACTATACAAGCAGCTTCTTCTGTTCTCTTTGATTTTCCGAGAACAAGAACACATTACTACTATGGTTTTGATGTAAAGAGAATGTATCTTCCTAGAGATAATTTTACACTCGTTATTGATAACCCATACCCCTATGCACTTGGTGTGTCCATAGTTCTTGAGAATGAAAGTAGCATCCAAGTTATTCAAGAGATTTATCGTGAAAATTCAGATGAGTATAGAATTTATGTTGAAGGCAAGGGTTTACAAAACGTTTATGTTATCACTAGTTTAATGTCTGAGGATTCACCTGTTGAATATGGTTCTGTTATGTCTATGGATGAACTCATTTCCCAAGAGCTGAATTATAACTTTTATGAAGGAAATGTAGCAAATACTAGTGTAGCAAAAATAACTTATTCTTTATTCCTCTTCATACCTATTGTTTTATTTTTAATAGTTAAGAAGAAACGAAGAAAGTAGAGAGAATTAGAGGAAGGAAAGTAAAAATGTTAAATTATGTTGTAAAAGAATTTGAACCTGGAATGGAAGAAGAAATAGTTAAGGTTGGAACAGCTGTAGCATCTAAATGGGTTTGGCCCTATCAACATTCTCTTGAGGGTTTTAAAAACATCATTTCACGACCCGATTTTGATCCCAAGTTATTACTCTCATGTTATAAAGATGGGAAAATTGTTGGTTATGTTTTAGCTGGTATTGGTGAGAAATCACTGATAAGACCTAATTTGAAAGAAGACTGTGTTTATGCAAGAATATTTTACCCTAGAATTTTACCTGGGCATGAGGACGCAACTGATCTTTTAATGGAAGAGATATTAGAAGCTTTAAAGAAGAAAGGTGTGGAACTAGTCCGAACTCGAGTATCCTCAATGAGGGAAGGAAGTCTTCAGTATATTGAGAAATGGGGATTTACACAAAATAAAACTTATCCAGTTGGTTACAAACTCTATTACAATTATGAATTAAGTAAAGGGAAAATTGAACGAACAACAAAAGATGTAATGGAATTTGATAAAGAAAGAGATTTAGAAGAATGCATAACTTGGGTTGCAGACTTTTTCATAGTTTCAAGGGAACAAGCAGAGAAATATATTCTTGACATTTATTCAAGAGAGGATTTAGTAGGTCATCTAGTAATTCGTGAAGAAGGTAAATTAGCTGGATACTGTTATGCTTGCCCTAATTCAATCAATGAAAAAATTATAGCCTCTTTCTATATCGATGCAATAAATAATGATTATTTTGATCAGTTAATTCTACAGACCATTAATGCAAGTATTGAGAGAAATGCAGACTTTTTCCTAATCGATTTAGTTTATGGTGTGCTAAAATACGAGGATACTGTAAAATCTCTCGGATTAACTAAAGTTGCCACTTGGGGTGTTTTTGAAAAATCACTATGAATGGATAAAAACACACTAAAAAGTCCTTATTCGAAACTCTTTTTGTTAAGAATGAATTTACTATATGAAAAAAGCACATGTGGTAATCATGAAACTCGAATGCTATTTCATTGATGATGAAGGAGAAGAAACTCTTACTAAATTAGAAGAAGTGAGAATAACAACTGATTCTTTGGTAATCATCATCTCACACACTCATCGTCTAATCTATGTCTTTAAAGGAACTGAAACTTCAATACGTCAGAAATTTGCGGGAGCAAGGAGCGCTTCAATGAAAAGGTTAGATCGCGGTTACAAAATACAACACATTGAGCAAGAATTTGGGATTGATGATTCCTTCAAACCAATTTTAGGATTCTTAGGTGGAATGAAAACCCAATCAGTCGACTATGTTAAAATCCCCAGAAATATACCTCGCAAATATACAAAAACAGTTGAAACAATGATGGCTTCAGAACCTTTAGAGGAAGCAACATGTGAGTTTCTTCTAGCAGTCAGTAATTGCTTTGAGATTAAAGGGTTTAGTAAAAATGATTTAAGGACAGGGAAGTTTGAATTAAAAGAAACGAAAGGTGTTCCAGAGAAGATCTTTCCTATTGATAATTACATACCTAGACTTCTAATATCTGAAAACAAAATAGTAGGAATTGAATTTTGGAAAAAAACAGACTGAATCACATGAAGCATTCTTACTCCAATTTTGCATATAATTGTAACATATATGTAAATTCTACTTTTGTTCCTGAGCTTCTTTACCTCTTTTTGCAGCATTTAATAAACTATGGAGTCTGTCAGATTCAGGATAGAATTCTAAGGCTTTCTGTGTGCACTCTATGGATTTTTCAAATTCTTCTAGTTCAAGATAAATTACTCCCAAATTGTACCAAGTTTCAACTTTATCTGGTTTTATTTCAAGAGCTTTTTGCCAACATTCAATAGCGGATTTAATCTCACCTTTACCATAATACGCATTAGCCATGTTGTTCCAACCTTCATGATCCTTCGGGTTCTTAGCGACAACTTTCTTGTAACACTCTATTGCTTTGTCAAATTCTTCCCTTTCTCGGTAAGCGTTACCAAGATTATACAGAACATCTACTTCATCTGGATCGAGTTCTAATGCTTTTTGCCAGTATTTATAGGCAGAGTCAAAATCACCTTTTCCGGAATAATAGGCATTTCCAAGGTTATACCAGGCATCCAAATACTCAGGATCTAGTTCTACAGCTTTCTCCAAACACTCAATTGCTTCATCTATTCGATCCTCTTGCCAGTAATCCACTCCTTTTTGAAAGAGGTCTTTAGCTTCTGCGATTTTATCTTTCTTAGTCATTCTAATTAACCCGCTTGTCAAAAATCAATTTCTTCTAAATATACTAAGGAACTAATAAATCATTTTGATTGAATAAAATAGTTCATTAGGTGTTTTTTTCCGAAAATATATTTAAATCTGAAAACCTATTGAAACGAAATTTAGCATTCATAATAGGTAAGATAACAGGAGATAATATTAATGGAAGCTAATATCTCACTCGAGACGACAAGCAAACCCATAAAACGAAGTAAAAGATTTGCTACACTTGATTTTGCACGAGGGGTAGCTATTTTCTTAATGATCGGTCTTCACACCTTAGCTTTGGTTCTAAATATTCCTGATTTACTTGCGGTTATTGAAGATCTAGCTTTAGTGAATCTAATTATGTTAATAATCATACCTTTTTATGGGGGATTGGCTGGATTCTTCCTTCTTGTTTCATCTGCTAGCAATATGGTAAGTATGTACAGAGACCTTGAGCGGGGCAATTCAATTAGAGGAATTGTTTTAAAACAAGTTTTTGGAGGAGTTCTCTTATTGATTTTCGCTATGCTTTGCGAAGCTTTAATTGGATATCATGGAGCTACTGGCAATTTCTTTCTAAACCTAAATGACCTACCAGGATTCTTCCAATATAATCCCATACTAAATTACGAGAATTGGGGTGGTGGGGTTACATATAATTGGCAAGCTTTGCTTTTCCGTTTTAACCATTTTGAAACTATTCACACTATTGCCTGGTGTATAATTCTTAATGGAATGGTTCAAGGATTACTTTCTCTTAAGAAAAATTGGCAGAATAGAAGACGTATGATGATTTCTTATATAATTTTAGCTGTGCTTGTAGTAGCTCTCACTCAACCTATTTGGGATTTAGTTAGTTTATATGGTCCAGGTTATCCATTTGGAATTATACCGGAAACGGGGAATGTCTTATTTACGCCTGTATTGGGAGAAGACAAGTGGTGGCGATTTATTGCTGCACCATTTCTTAGTGCTCTAGCAGCTCCAATGGAACCCATTTTCCCCTATCTTACTATATCATTCATTGGTAGCATTATTGGGATAGAGATAACAAAACCTCGTGAGAAATTAAACAAAAAATTCCCAAGAAACATGTTTCTTGTTGGTACAGCCATGTTTGTTGTAGGTTTAATTGGAGTAGCTGTGATCATCATTGGAATCATGAACAAAACAGATTTTGATACTGCTATAGGAATATATCAATTGCTTCCTTATCACCGGCATTATTCCCCTAGTTATGCAAATTACATACCACCATTTGCTTGGGTTGCACAATTCCTCTGCGTGAATGGTTTTGCTGTAATGCTGGTCATGTTCCTCTTCAGATTAATAGAATATCGAGGTCGAAGCAAAGCATTCTCAGATAGGTCAAAAACTGTGAGAAGATTTGGTACTGTTGCTTTTTCAAATTATAATAATCAGTTTATCTTTTACATCATCTTCTACTTGTTGTCCTATGCGATTTACTTTACACCGTATGCCAAATTTTACTGGGCTGGAACGTTTCTAGTCATTCTAGTAACGATAGCTGTCTTCACTCTCTTGTTAATTGGCTGGGAAAAAATCAAGTACACTGGCTCTCTGGAATGGTTTATCAGAACGGTAACGAATAACGTCATTCCGACTCGTAAGAAAAGATTCGATCCCTCTGTTAAGTGGTGGCAGAAAGGACAAGTTGATGTTGAAGGAGCATTCTACAATCCTGAATGGATTGATTTAGCTGACCCAGCGGAAGAGAAAGCAAAAGATGAAAAGCAATTCTTGAAAGATCAAAGCGAATCAAAACTTGCACTAATATTGGCAATCGTTGGACTTGTGACTATAATCTTGAATGCGGCAAGCATTTTCGGATTATTTGTATCATTGCGAGCAAGAAAAATTGAAGGAAAGAATAGAAAGAATACAAGAGCACTCATCATCTCTATTGTTGGATGCGTTTTATTCGCAGCTTTCTACATAGTCTGCTTTAGTCTAAAAATAGGTGTACTAGGTATCTTCTAACCTATTTTCTATTTTCCTTTTTTTTTTATTCAATAGAAAAAAGGGAGAAGAAAAGAATGATCTACAAATCATCCTCTTCATGTTTTGGAGCTTATAATCCTCTAACAGCGTAAGATGTTCGATAGATTCCACCAAATAGATAGCCGTCCCAATCATAGACATTATCATAGTCAAAATCGATGTAATAGAATCCAAGAATCATTATATCTCTGAAGTAAGCATTGATATTTTTAGTAGCTGATTTGTCGCAGATAATCCACTCTCCGGGCCATTCTGATGAAGAAGGATTGGTTAAGCTAGCAGAAAAAATCACAACATGGAGAGATTATTACTCGAATTGATCAGTGGGCAGTGCATGTTAAGAATTATTATAATTTCATTAAGGATTAAATTCTTTACTTGCATTATTACTATCAAGAAAAGTATTAAATAGCTCAATTTTTCACCATAAAATTAGCTACAATAAAGTGAAGAAATCTAAAATAAGAATTTAAGAAATGAGGAGATAACTAATGGCATCGATTGAAGATTATATTGTAGAACAATTCACACTAACAGATTCAGAAATACCGAGACTTGTGAAATTACTTACAAGTGCATTTCAAGAGGATGAAGCTGCAGAAGAAGAGGGAGCTAGTATTGAACTTTTAGAGGATAATTTCGAGCTAATTTTTGGAGTTCCTTCCATCGATAAAGAAATGTTTGTACGAGCAAAACATAAGACAACCAATGAAATCGTTGGATTCTTAGGTTCAATTAAACAGAGATTATCGATTGAAAACAAGATCTATACAATTTCTCTTCCTTGCTGGCTTTCTGTTCATAGAATGCATCGTAGGAAAGGGATAGGAAAAGCAATGGGTCAAAAAATGATGGAAATGGTTTTGGGAAGGAATTATGATGCTGCTGTTACTTTTCACGATGCCAGTCAAAAGGGATTAGAAACTTCACAAGCAGTCTCTCGAGAGACTGGGAAACCTCTTGAGCTATTAACGTATATGAAAAGATTTGTAATTCGTCCACTTGATATAGAAGAGGCTTCTAGAGTTGTTAAGCTTCATTGGATTGCTAAATTTTTCCTTAAAACAAAGGAAGGAGTTGGGAAAATCAAAAGCTCTCGAGTGCGTCTCCTCAAACCTGAAGATATCGATCAAATTTGTGAATTAACAACTGATTTATCGAACAGAACTCAAATTGCTTTGGTTCAAGATTGTAAGGATATAAAATGGAAGCTAAGTAACCCAAGGGTACTTTGTGTAGTACATGAAAATGAGCAAGGACAGGTTGACGGGTTCATTAATGGTTGGGAATTCTTATTGGCAGGATTTGGAAAAGCTGTAAAATTTGGTTGGATGGATACCGTTCATACTTATAATCTAACTAAAAAAGAGGTTATATCCTTAGCTAATCTTTTAAGTAGCGAAGCAAGAAAACGCGGCTGGAAAGGCATTCAAACACCATTTATTCCATATTTCGATGCTAAACCATTCAGAAAAGCTAATTTCGTTTTGTTCTCTAAGAAAATCGGTATGTACTTTTTCAACTTAACAAATATTTCACTGCCCAAGAAAGTTAAATCAATTTATTTCGAATGGCGATGATTTCGTAAGAGTTTAGATGATTTACTTGCTTTAATACTATCAAGAAAAATATTAAATAGCTCAATTTTTCACTATAAAATTAACTGTAATAAAGTATATGAAATCTTATAAGAACTTAAGAAATGAGGAGTTTATTGATGGCATCGATTAACGATTATGTTGTAGAGCAATTTACCCTAAAAAATTCAGATATACCAGGTCTTGTAAAATTACTAACAAGTGCATTTCAAGAGGATGAAGCTGCTGAAGAAGAGGGAGCTAGTATTGAACTTTTAGAGGATAATTTCAAGCTAATTTTTGGGGTTCCTTCCATCGATAAAGAAATGTTTGTACGAGCAAAACATAAGACAACCAATGAAATCGTTGGATTCTTAGGTTCACTTAAACAGAGATTATCGATTGAAAACAAGATCTATAATATTTCTCTTCCTTGCTGGCTTTCTGTTCATAGTTTGCATCGTAAGAGAGGGATTGCAAAGGCAATGGGTCGAAAAATGAAGGCAATGGTCATAGAAAGGGGATACGATGCTGGAATTACTTATCATGATGTAGGTCAAAAAGGGTTAGAAACTTCACAAGCAGTTTCTCGAGATACTGGAGTACCTCTAGAGCTGTTAACTTTCATAAAGCGATTCGTAATTCGACCGCTTAATGTAGATGATGCTATGGCAGTTGTTAAGATTCATTGGATTGCAAAATTATTCCTCAAAACTAAACAAGGAGTTGGGAAAATCAAAAGCTCTCAAGTGCGTTTATACAATCCAACTGATATAGATCAGATTTGTGATTTGTCTGCAAATCTTTCAAAAAGAACACAGATTGCTTTAGTTCAAGATTGCGAAGATTTGAAATGGAAGCTGAGTAATCCAAGAGTAATTTGTGTGATTCATGAAGACAAACACGGAAAGATTGATGGATTCATTAATGGTTGGGAATTCTTGCTTGCAGGATTTGGAAAAGCTGTAAAGTTTGGCTGGCTGGACACGATTCATACTTACAATTTGACAAATAAAGAAACAATATCCTTAGCTAATCTCTTTAGTAGCGAAGCAAGAAAACGCGGTTGGAAAGGCATTCAAACACCATTTATACCATATTTTGATCCTAAACCATTCAGAAAAGCTAATTTCGTTTTGTACCCTAAGAAAATCGGCATGTACTTCTTTAATATAACAAATATTTCTCTGCCTAAAAAAGTTAAATCAATCTATTATGAATGGCGATGAGTTTAGGATAAGAGAATTCTGGTAGAATTATACCTCTACTTCAAAAATCTGTTAATTGTCAAGGCAACAAACTTTATGTTTTCGATAACTCTTTTGATTATTATCAAGAAAATTCATTCAATTGATGATTGAGACGTGATTAAAATGAGTTATTGTCCTTACATAAATGGTGACTTGATTAAATTACAACATGAATATGAGGTACTAAGTTGTCATTCACAAACTGATACTTATTGGATATTCGATGCAGTTAATTCTGCAACGAAGAAAAAAGTTGTGGTTAAAGTCTTTTATAATGATGGATTTTCTAGCATTGTTGAAGCTAGAAATACCTGGATAAGTGAAATCGAGAACCTTCAAACTAAAGCTGAATATCAAGGATTACCTATTGATTATATTGAATCCGGAGAGAAATCAGAATTAGGAAAAACACAGTTCATTATTGTTTTTAGTTATATTAAAGAAGAAGACGATGAAAAAGAAACTCTTAAAGTTGCTTCTGAGAGCATAGAAGCTCCAAGAGACATAGAAATTGAAGGGAAAGCTGAGGAAGTAGCATTCAAGGAAGCTGATGATTTTGTGGAAGACGAAAAAGCAAAAGCTGAACTAATTGAAGAACCAGCAGTTGAAGAATTAGAAATTGATTCAGCTCTACCAGCGCCAACTATAGCACCACCAACTACAGCTCCAAGATTAGGGGGAAGAGAAAGACTTTCCAAAAGGAAAGCAGCACAGAAAACAGCCGTAATAGAAGAATTCGCTGTAGAAGCTATAGAAGAAACTGTTGAAGAAACAGATGAAGAACTCATGGAAGAACCGGATTACGGTAGTCAGGCTATTGAGATTGCAGATGATTCAATGGAACTTGAAGATGAAGATTATGAATCAGAATACTTGAAACAAATTTCCATGGAATACTTTGATAGAATGAATCCTCAGAATTATTATCCAATGACTATTAGTATTTCAGACATTATTGAAGCGAAAAAAGCAGCAGTGGTCAATCCTATTACTGGTGAAAGAAAAATACAAAAACAAACTGAAATACAAGCGACATTAAAAGATCCCATTGTCACAATTCGTCCAACTATTCCAGGATGTAGCGTTGTACCAAGTACAATTGATACTGATTTCAGTTACACCAAAGATGAAGTTACATTCTATATCACTCCAGGAGTTAAAGGAGAAATTCTCGGTAAAATCGAGTTCCTAAATGAGGGAAAAGCAATTTACTCCTATGATTTTGAAGCAAAGGTTGTAGATCCAAGATATGCTCGATTAATTGCTTTCTATGGAATTCTCACAAGTTTTGTTCCTAAGATAATAACTCTCCTAGGAGTTGACTTATGGCTTGGTAAAACATTGTTTGATCTTTGGGGTACATCGGTAGATACTATCGGAAATATGAATATTGCTAGTCTCATCGCAATAGGAGGAATACTTCCTGTTTTAGTAGTAAGTATGTTGGTACGTCAACGATTAAAACCAAAATCAAGTAGAGTGCATTACAAATTAACTGACTTCAGATTGAAAAATCTAAAGGTTAAAAGTAAATCCTAGTTCTGAAAACCATCACAAATTACTAGCAAGGTTTTCAAAGTCACTTGCTAGGAATCATTTTTCTATATTTTTAAGCTTATATTATAAATGACAAATCATTAGTCAAATGTAACTAAATAGAAGATTCAACTAACTTTACTTGGTGGATTTAATGAAGAAGACTGAAGTATTTTCCTTAATCACAAATGAAACACGAAATGCTATCATTATTAGATTACAACTAGCAGAGAAAGCAGCTTATTCAGATTTATTGGATACAGTAAATCATATTCATCCCTTACAAAGCACAGGCAATTTGAATTATCATCTCAATTTCCTCATCAAAAGTGAGGTTATTTGCAAAGTAGGTTCGATATACAAATTAACAGAGAAAGGAAAGGAAATTACTAGATTCATTTCAGAAATCGACCACATATGGGAAAAAATAAAGAAAATTATCAGAGGTGGAAATTTGAGTACATATAGTTTCGCAGAGCATTTTGAAGATGATACAGGTCATAAAATGGATCGAGAAATGATTGAATTTCAAGGTTCAGAAATGATTATGGATGAAGGGAAAATTTTCGGAATCATTACTGATTTTGAAGAAAAGCATCTCTCAAAAGAATATGTAGAGCTCAATATTGAAGAATTAAAGGTAAAGAAGTTGAATCATAAACAAGAAAGTGGTGTTTCGAAAACCTATGTTGTCTTAGCACATCCAAAAATAGATTATTACATTTCACCAAAATACTATGGACTTATTCAGGATTATATTGAAAGAAACATTGGAGTGCCACAATTATATGCTCAATTCAGCAAAATAGCACCCTTTATTATTAAAGCAAAGAATAATGATAAGAAGTGTTACTTCGTATTAGCTCCTTCTTCTATTGCTGAAATTAATATTAAAGACAAAAAGGTGTGAATTTTTAAACTAAGTTGTCTAGGAAGAATATAATTCCTGACAACTTGTTTTTTACTTTATTAAATAATAATTTATTCTATTACGTTTTTTTTATATTCATTCACCATGGAAATTTCTATTTATTGGATTTGAAACTGAAAAAGACTACATAACGAATAATTGCAAGCAATAATAATGAGAATTGAAAATAACTGTTTAAATAGGGATTTAATTATTTTTATTAGGAGAGAATAATGGGAGAAGAAAAACAAGAAGAAAACGGAAAATACAAAAGAGAAAATAGAGTTATATTTTTTCTTAAAAGTAACAGATTCCTTTGTCTACTTTCCTTCCTCATTGCATTAGCTATTTCTTGTGTTCTTATATTTGTTGTTGTTAGTAAATATATTATTGTCACAGCATTATCTGGAATTATATTCATTTCTTCAATAGCTATCACTTTATCTTTTTTTATATTCGTACCGTTTAAGTATTTTACAAAGAAGAACTAACTAGATCTGTTTAATCCGACAATGACTCGCCACATTCTCCACAATAATTTCTGCTAATTGGATTTGATTCGCCACATGTTTTACAATAAACAGATGGTGGAGGAGATTCTTCTTTTTCTTTCGTAGAAAAATCTAATAGACGAGAAAGACCAGAGGATTTCTTTAACGAATGAGCAGACTGATCATCAGGTGGAGGAGGTTTCTCAAGTTGAGGAGCTAATTTTTGATAGTAGTTTTGATATTCTTCTATTATTTCAGAATCAGTTACTCGATATTTTGCTTGCCCAACTCTCCCAATAAGACCAGTATTAAGCAATTCACTTAAAGCTTGTTTGATAGCACTATTAGATAATTTAGTGTATTCTTGGATCTCTTGCCAAGTTTCCATTCCTTCAACAATAATAGCTTCTAAGACTTGCCCCTTCCAAGTACCATGAAACCTAGGTGTAGCACTCACTATAACCCCTCATAATTCCTAGTATACATACTATTACGAAATTAATTAGTTTTGTTCTTGGGTATGTAGTTGTAAATCACAATTCATAGGCACAATTCTCGCATTGTTTCAGCTCTAAAGTATAAGGTGTACCACAATTAGGACAATATTTGTGCTGTTGCGGTTCTTCGCTGGCAAATTGAATAGTCGTACCATGAGTTAATAATTCAGCTTCTCTCTTTCTTCTTGATATGACAACAGCGGTTATAACAACAGTAAGACAAGCAAATGCACAAGATGCGGGGATTAAAGTGTACAGTAAAATTAGTCCTACCCAAAAATTCCACCAACAGATACCAATCCAAATGGCTACAGAAGCCACAACAACAAAAAAGCTAATTAGAGCCTGCATAAGTAACAGGACTTCTTTTTTTCTTAGACAATAATCTACCCTCCAAGATTCAATAAATCCTAGATAATAAAAAACTATCGAGAAAAGACAAGAAATAATGAAGATAAGAAAAACCAATGATCTCATATAAGTTTGAACGGATTGATTTTTCTCTTAAAGGCTCTTCTCAACATCCAGAAAATCAGATTTTTTGGTGGTTTCTTAACATCTTTTGCTTTTCGAGGAACCAGAGCTATGGCTTCTTCTGGGCATCCTGAAACACAGACGCCACAACCAATACAGCTTTCATCAATAATACATGTGTCATTTTTAACCTCTAATAATTTGAGCTGACAGCGATCCACACAATTTCCGCAACCAGTACAAGAAGCTTCATCAATAGCCAAAATATAGTCAGATTTCACAAACGCATTTGGTCTTCCAAATTCATTGACTGCTCGAAAAACGTTACAACAACAGGTACAGCAATTACAAATATACGGGTGACCCGAAGCAACATTCATAGAAGTATGAATTAGTCCTGCACCCTCAGCTTCTTTGAGATAATCGAGAGCTTCTTGCATTGTAATTGGTTTAGTGGTATTACTGAAATCAAAGGCATTTTCTTCATTCCAAATTTCTATGCAGACGCTTATAGGATACTCGCAACGATTGTCAATTAATCCTTGGTGTACTCGACAAGTGCATTTTCTAATGCCCCAACTTTTTGCATTGAGAATTATTGTTGTAGCTTGACTATAAGGATGAACTTTAAGGTCTGTTTTGATGGCTTGCTTCACCGGAATGACTCGAAAAATCGGAGGATCCGAAGTAAAAACTATATCACCACGACTTTTCTTGAAATAATCTTCCATTAAAAGAACTAGTTCCTTATTGTTACGATTAATCTGGTCTTCATAAATACCAGGAACAAAAGGTAGAAGAGCATAATGCTTTCCTTTCTTGTTTCTAAACACTCGAACTTGACCTTTCTTAAACATTGAATCAAGTCTTTCTGTGAGTTCACAGGCAGACATCTTCAATCGTTTTGATAGCTTCTTTATGGTCTCACCCGGGAGTTTTAATTTACTAGCTAATAATGCCTCTTCTGGTTCGAAGATCCATTTGAGAACCTTTAAATGAGTCCCATCTTCAACGGGTGGGAAACCATTTGGAACTAAGTTCAATGTTTTTGCTAAAATTACATACGGATCACTGCTTCTTTTGCTAACTTTAGCCATTGATTTTAACACCTAAGTCAAAGTTCTGAAATATGAATCTAAAATTAGCAACTTTGGAATCATTATAACTCTTGTTATTTATAATGTTTTAATGCATATATGTCTGAAAAGATTGCTGATCGAAGTATTCATGAAATTCTCTTACAATTTCTCCATCAAATTTAACTACTATACAAATTGGAAATTGAAAAGATTTATTTGTCGCAGCAAATGTACCTGAAACAGATCCTTCAGCACATACCCAGTTTTCTTGACCGAAAACATTCGTCCATTCAAAATGAGCATCAGGAATTCCTTTAATGAATGCCTCATAACCTTCACGAATGACTTTACGACCTTTAAATTGTTGTTTACGAGCTGCAACATAATCTATAGTTTCTTCATCAAAGAACTCGGTCCAACCATCCATATCTCTATCATTTAATGCTTTGTATATTTTTCGTACTACATCTGTATACTTGTTATTTGTCATTTTTTATTACCTAATTAAAACATATGAGCTTGAGAATTCTATATCTAACGATTGATAATCTAAGAAATATTCAGCTGTTTTCGTCAGTAACTAATAAATAGAGAATTTGGTGTCTTCTTTGGGTGATTCTTAATTTCAATATGAATAAATAGCTGTATTACTCTTTAAACAACTGAACACACGACTTAAGGATATTGAATTCATTTGTAAAAATGTGAAAATGAATGAGTATTAGTTCTGTAGAAGAAACTCATGAGATAATAAAAGTGGATTCGATATTAAGACCTAAGGTTCAACGTATTTTTCCAAAAGAATGGATATTGATTATTTTATTATATGTTCTTTTTTTCATTATTAGAGGAGTTGGGAGTTTAGGTCCAGAAAACCTACGTATAATTATCCTAGTAGGGTTTGGTTTAATGTGGCCTTTACCATTCATATTTTATTCGAGACCCGGATGGAAAGTCCTTGGTATAAAGAAAATAGAGAAACCTTGGTGGATTCTTTGGGGATTCCTACTTGGAGCAGGTGCTGCTCTGCTTGTTTATTTTATAGGCTGGGGTATTTTTGGAAATACGAATGAACACTGGTATATATCATTATTAAATCAAGTAATTTCAGAAGAAGATCGTGTCTTAATGTCTACTACAGTGCTTTTTCCCATCGTTACTATTCCTGCGATTATCTTCAGTCCTGTTGGAGAAGAACTATTGTTTAGAGGTATGATTCATGATGCGTTCAAAAAGTCAAATGCAGTTTGGCGTGCTGGGATCATTAATAGTCTTGCCTTTGCGTTGATCCATATCTTTCACTATGGTGTATCTTATCATTCATCTACTGGATTCGAATTTCAACCTTGGACAGGTTTGCTGTGGTTCTTCCTAATGGTAGGGGTGAGTGGATTATTTACTCTTTGTCGAGAGAAAAGCGAATCTATTTTTCCTGCTATAGTTGCACATTCTGCTTTTAATTTGGTTATGAATGCTTCGATTTTTCTCTTTTTACTCTGAATTGATTTGCAGTTTTAATCTTCGCTTTCTTACAGAATTATAAATCGCGTAAATTCCAACCACAATTAAAGTTAATCCAATAACTATTGGTATGCCAAATATAACAAGTCCAAAAAGAATATCCGTCCAAATACTATCAATACTATTTGGAGTACGAGCACACATAATAAAGCAAATGAAAAATGTAAGCACAAATAAAGCCGATGGTATCACCAAAATTAATAAGAAAGGTTTATTTATAATTTGAGTTTTAGATTTAATTCGAGCAGATTGTTTTTGAAGTTTGAAAGTTTTTTGTACGGAACCACATGTAATGCAATATTTTTCTTGATCAAAAGTATTTTGCATGCATTTATCGCAGATAACAAGCAAAAGTTTACCATGTTGATATTCCTTCCAATAATAATTTAACCAATTGTGACAGTAAGCACAATAATACTCTGGTTCTTCACCAGATACACCAAACGAAAATGAATTCTTCTTACCACATTTTGGACAAAAAACAAAATCGTCTGTTATCTTGCGGAAATGAATTTCACTCAAAGGAATTTTTTCCTTTTCACTCATTAATAATCGGACATCGGGATGGGATGGACAAAAAAAGCACTCACCATCTGTATATAATCCCATTTTCTCAGCGTTTGCTATAAGATCTTTTTCTGAAACCTCAGTCGCTGCGGAGATAAAACTAAGTTCAATTTTCTTTTGTTTCTTAACCAGTTTAATTATCCAAGCTTGAATATCAGTTGAAATTTCATTCAAGGAATACCCTCCCGAATTCACATTCCTATACTAATACAAAAAAATATCGTTGAATAAAACAGAAAAATAATAATGTTAAGTTGGTTGAAATTTTGGATTTACTTTCAAAAGTTCAACCTTCAATAAATTAAAGATTATAATTAATCAGCTTTAAAGTTCAAGAAATCGATAATCACTTGAGTTGAGTAAAATTACAGACAAGAAAGAAATTGTTCTAGGTGGAGGTTGTTTCTGGTGCATTGAAGCAGTTTACAACCGAATAGATGGTGTAGAAGTTACATCAGGATATGCAGGTGGATCAACAAAGAATCCGTCTTATGATGAAGTTGTCTCAGGGAGAACTGGTCATGCTGAGGTTGTAAAAGTAATCTACAATCCTGAAATTATTACTTTGAAGACAATTCTAGATGTTTTCTTTCAAATGCATGATCCAACTACGCGCAATAGACAAGGTAATGATATTGGAACACAATACCGTTCAATAATCCTCTACACAACTCCTAAAGATGAAAAGATAATTCAAGCCCGAGTAATCATCGCACCGAAAATCGCTAAATTAATGAAAACTGTTTTGCCAAAGCTAGAATACTCAAAGTAATAATTCAGATAATTTTTAAAGATAATATATTTCTTAACTGATTTCACTATTTTTTCTTCTTATTTATTAATTTGAAAATTATAATAGCATAAAATACAATAAATAATGAAAAGACACTAAAACCGTTGGTTTCGTTCGTCGAAAAAAGGCCTGTAATTTCTAAGATTTCCAGTCCTTGATTATCATCAGCAACAAAAGCTATGTTATTTTGAACTGCTATACCATATGCTCCTCCACCATCGAAAAATTGACCAATTTCATTAGGATTTTCAGGATCATTGATGTCTAAGATCTCTAATCCATTATTGTAATCTGCAACAAATACATAACCATTGATGAAATAAGCGTTTTCTGAAGCTCCACCATCAAAGTGGTTAGATAAGAGAACTGGATCTTCAGGATTACTAACATTGAAAATTGATAATCCGACACCCCAATTAGCAACTAAAGCTAAATCGCCAACAACACTAATGCCTGCAACAATATCAGTAGTATTGTATTGTCCTAATTTCTGTGGATTCGTCTTATCAGTCACATCAACAATTGTAAACCCATAAAATTCTCCGTAAATATATGTTCCTAGATAAGCAGTATTTTCTTCTACATAGACAGCACTTGTATTACCACTGTCATAGTAATGATAGATTTCAGAAGGGTTCTGAGGATCAGAAATATTTAGAATTTGTAATCCATAAGAATCAATAAATGCACAATCACCCTCAATGTCAAAGGTATTCATAACAGATCCATTGAAATGACTTAGTTGCACAGGATGTTCAGGATCACTTATGTTGATAATCTCAAAACCGTTTTCCCAGCCCGTGACATAAGCGATGTGGATCAGAGACATTTAGGATGTGCAATCCTGTTTGTAAATCAGCAACAAATGCGACATCATCTCTTACTTTTACATCAAAAGCTCGACCATGAGTAGAGTATACACTTAGTTTTGTTATTACAACATCTGAGCTATCAACAGATTTAGTTTTTGTTAGATTAAAACCAACAATGAAGATAATAACTGAGAAAGAAACAATTTTTTGAATTCTGTTTTTCATTAACATATCCCCCAATGAACATCAGACATTTATTAATAAGATATTATTATTAGTCTGGGAAAAAGAGAATTTTTTCTACTACTAAAACGAATTTCAAATAGTTTATTATAATCTCTTATAGAAAAAAGAGAAGAATTTGTTTTTCTTTAAACTCTTCTCTTCTTCAGAATTCTAACTACTAGAATTATTGAGACAATTACAACTACTCCAACAACTACTGCAGGAATTATTTTCATTAGTAAACTCCTTGCCGGATTTGATTCAGTCAAAGTGTAGTGTCTACTGTCATATTGATGGTAAGTGTAATTATTGTTTATTTCAATAATTATTTTGTTTAGTTTATAGAATTCCTCTAGAACACCACCTTCAGAGTATTCTAACACGAATGTAGCATTTGCTTCCTCAACCTCAAATGACGTTATTTCTGGACCTCGAGCTTCGAGCAAGCCAGAGTAATCAAATGTTGCTGCCCAATGGTGATTTGTTGGGACCATTTTGTCTAAACCAGTAGTATAATCACTTTCTCCCATAATGAAGTAAGTACAATTATCTAAGAAATCCTGAAAAGTAATTTCTGTTCCATTGACAGTGTCAATAACAATCGAATTATCAAAAACTGCTTGTATAAGACTGTTTGTTATGCCCCAATCTGCAGTGCAAAAGTATCTAATAGGAAATCGGGTTTCACCGTTGTTTACCTGAACATCACTCAAATAAGTTTCATTTTCAATATCATC
>JABLTI010000244.1 GCA_013166835.1 Promethearchaeati archaeon
TCAGCAATCTTCAATCGTTCTTTTTCAAAATAATACAAGCATTCCGGACAAATGGTCGCACAACCAAGGCATAATCCACAGAGGTCTTCATTGATTTCTACGGGCAACAATTAACACCACTAGAAGAAGAGAACAATGAGATAATAAATCATTCGAAAATACAGCTAAAGCTTAAAAGAGATTGCACAGCTAACTTATTATAGAGTTTTTTCTAAATGCTTGTAGAGGATAAATGGTTTGAGCGCTCCTGACTGGGTTATTGTCAAAAGAATAAGAGAAGTTTCAATTCCCCAAGAGAAATTCCAGATTGATATGGAGGAGTGGCCAAGAATTGCTCAAGAACGAATTAACAAATTTGTACATAAGAAGGAATGGTATCCCGGAGAAGGAGTAACTAGTTCTAATTATGAGCAAGAGATTTATGAAGAATTCGCAGGACACGGGTTGTTGAGATTAGTTGCTGCTGAAGACCCAAGAGTTCAAGGATGGTTAGTTGAACAAGAAGGCGATCTCTTTGATTGGAGATTTCGAAAAGCTAAAACAACAGAGATCAAACTAGAAGTAGCTAAATATCTCTTTGGAGAGAAAAATGTGATTGCTCCTCGAGATATCTGGGCTAGATTTGACATTAATCAACCACCATTCAAGGAATTCAAGATGAAAGCTCGAAGAACTGGTTCAATGGCTGTACATTTCACTTGTGTTCCAAAGTTGATTAGTATACGCTCTGCACTTTTAATAAACGGCTGGGTTGTTGCACTGATTGATGATTTTGCTAGTAGCCTTAAGGCAACGTTTGAGAAATTATTAAGACAACGCATCGGAGAATCAAAAGAAAGTCTTGATCGTATTGTTCGGAGCTCTGTGAGTGAACCAATAATGGAGCTCAAAAAAGAATTATCAAAAGTCATTCACTCAATGAGTATTACTTCTGGGAAAATCGAATGGGGTGGATACAAGTTATTCACAAGACAAAGCGTGTTTCCTCAATGTATGATGGATCTGTATAATGAAGTAATGAGTCAGGGACACATAAGTCATGAAGAACGATTACAGTTAGGTTTGTTCTTGAAAAATATTGGAATGCCAGTAGAAGAGCAATTGTTGTTCTGGTATGAAAAAGCGGTTGATAATGTAGGAATGACGTATGAGCAATTTGCTACTGGTCCTCCAGGTTACCAAATCAGATACATGTATGGTCTTGAAGGCGGTAGAACAGATTATAGTGCACACAAGTGTGCAAGTATTCAAGATAGAGGTTTTTGTACTTTTCTTCATCAATCAGTTGCGACCATTGATGAAAATCTTCGAAAAGAATTCAAGAATCCTTCAGAATTACAAGAAAATTTGTTGAGAAATTTATCTAGAAATGTTGTAGACAAAAAACCAGGAGAAGCATGTGCCTTAATGTTTCAATTAAGGTATAAGTGGAGATCATATCCTGTGAAACACCCGATTAATTATTTGAGACAAGCTGCTAAAGCTCTCAAAATCATCAAAAAAGAAGAACCAGAAGTAAAGGAAGTGCCAAAATCAGATTAAGCAGGTGACACCATGACTCCGGAAGAAGAGAAATTAAAAGTACCAACTAAACTCTCACAAAAGTATTATAGAGAGGTTTTCGATCCTGCAGAATTAATTTCAATTATTGGATTATCCACATTTTATAAAAGAGAATTTGCTTTCTTACTCGAGGATGGAAATTTTATAAGAAATATATCCTTTAAAACATCAGATGATTTAGTTAAATTTTTAACGAAAAATCCTATTAGAAGAAGTTACGTTGG